>DOOK01000234.1 GCA_003512805.1 Erwinia sp.
GCTGGCCGTGCGGCAACAGCATATCGTTCCCCTGCTCGCCACGGCTGGCGGCAACAGCGGCAAAGTGTTGCAAACCGACACCGGTTTCGTCGCCGTCAGCTGGACTTTCCCTCAGGGCACGCTGTCGATTGCGCTGAATATTGGTGAGAAAACCCAGCCTTTACCCACAATGCCAGGCGAAACGATTTTTAGCTGGCCGCCAGCGCTAACCGAGCTGCCCCAGCACGCCATTCTTGTTCGCCTTGCACCGGGAGAAAACGCGTGACTATTCCAGCTTCGACCTACCGTATCCAGTTCCGTAGCGGCATGACTTTCGATCGTGCCGCCGCGCTTGTGCCCTATCTTAAACAGCTGGGCATCAGCCATCTGTATGCTTCGCCCATTTTTACCGCGCTTTCCGGCTCCACCCACGGATACGACGTGACCAATGCGAATGAAATCGATCCGGCCATTGGCGGACGTGAAGGCTTCGATCGCCTGGTGAAAGCGCTGCAGCAGGCCGGACTGGGACTGATCATTGATATCGTGCCAAACCATATGGCCTCCTCAATGGAAAATGCCTGGTGGCGCGACGTGGTAGAAAATGGCGAACAAAGCCGTTACGCGCGCCATTTTGATATCGACTGGTCGCGCCGCCTGACGCTGCCTTTCCTGGGGGATGACTTTGATAACGAGCTGGCTAACGGCGCTATCGCGGTCAAACCCGATCCGCAAACCGGGAAACCGGTACTGACTTACTACGACCAGTTCTATCCGCTGACGCCGTCCTCCTGGCAGGATCGGCAGGAAGCGGTGCTGCAGCTTACCGACAAAGCCGACCTCGCTGCCCTGCATGACCTTCAACCTTACCGGCTGATGTCCTGGCGTGATGCGCCGCGCGACCTCTCCTTCCGTCGCTTTTTTGAAATCACGGGGCTGGCTGGTGTGCGGGTAGAAGATAAAGATGTCTTTGACGATGCGCATCAGCTGATCCTCGAACTGGTGCGTAGCGGTGCGGTCCAGGGCCTGCGCGTCGATCACGTAGATGGGTTGGCCGATCCTAAGGCCTATCTGGAGCGCCTGCGTCAGGAAGCCGGTCCGGAATGCTATATCACCGTCGAAAAAATTCTGGCTAAGGGCGAGCATCTGCCCGCCGACTGGCCCATCTCCGGTACCACAGGATATGAATTTATTGCTTCCCTGTCCGAGGCACTGGTCGATGGCAGGCACCTTCGCCAGCTGCGCCAGGCCTATGAAACGCTGCTGGGTAAGCCGGTTGATGTACAGGCTGAACTGCGTGCGGCCAAGATGCTGATGGCGACGCGTAATTTTGCCGGTGAAGCGACAAGGCTGTTGCAGCTGGCTGTGACAATCGCCGCGGCCGATAATGAGCCGCTGGAAGAGAAAGCCCTGTTGACGGCGCTGCGGGAGCTGCTGGTCGCCTTCCCCGTCTACCGCACTTACGGCACACCAGAAGGGTTGCCTTCCGAGGATGCGGACCTGTTGCTGAAGATTGTGGAAGAGGTACGCCAGGGGGCTAAAGCTCCCGATCCGGCGGCGCTGGCCTTTTTAACAAGGATTATGGCGGGCGAAGTTTCTGCGGCTGGCGCTGACGAGGCGGCCAGCTTCCGCACTCGCTTTCAGCAGCTGACCGGGCCGCTGATGGCAAAATCAGTGGAGGATACGCTGTTTTTCCGACTGAATATGGCGCTGGCGCTGAATGAGGTCGGGGCAGAGCCGATGCCGGACGATTTCTCACCGGAACGCTTCCATCAGGAGATGCAGGAGCGGCTGGTTCGCCAGCCGGACGCCCTTTCCGGCACTTCCACGCACGATACCAAGCGCGGCGAAGATGCGCGTGCACGTCTTTACACGCTGAGTGAGGCGCCGGAGCGCTGGGCTGAATGCGTTTCGCGCTGGCGGCAGATCAATCAATCTCAGGTGGTGCAGCTTAAGGACGGCCCGGCACCGCGGCCCGCCATGGAGTGGATGATTTATCAGGCGCTAGCGGGCGCATGGCCTACCGATCTGCAGCCTGATGACGCGGCTGGTCTTAAAGCGCTTGAGGAGCGCTTTACCGGTTTTGTAGAGAAGGCGTTGCGTGAAGCAAAATTGCGTACCGACTGGGCCGACAGCAACGAGCCTTATGAAGACGCCTTGCAGGGTTACGTCCGTCACCTGCTGTCACCTGACAATCAGGCTTTCCTGCAGGATTTCACCGCTTCGCTACAGCCGTTTATTCACGCCGGGCTGGTTAACAGCCTGACCCAGACGGCGATTAAGCTGACCGCGCCAGGCGTACCGGATATCTACCAGGGCAGTGAAGCGCTGGATCTGAGCCTGGTCGATCCTGATAACCGTCGCGAACCGGATTTCAGTATGCTGGAACAGTGGCTGAAAGACGTTGAGCAGGCCGATGCCGCGAATGCCGCGCACTGGCTGGATGGGCGACTGAAGCAGCAGCTGATTGCCAAAGTGCTGCCCCTGCGTCAGCAGCTGCCGACGCTGTTTCGCAAAGGGGCTTATTTGCCGCTGAGTGCTACGGGACAGCAGGCCGAAAACGTACTGGCTTTTGCCCGTGTCAGCGACGAGGCTGTCCTGATTGTTATCCTGCCCCGCCTGGCGTTTAGTCGGTTGGAAGAAGGAGACTGGGCGAGCGCGGAAATCGCGCTGCCGGAAGCACTGGCTGGCCGACGCTATATCAACCTTATTAGCGGCGCTGAGTCCGCGCTGGAGAAAAGCTTTAACCTGGCTGGCGGCGACAGACGAATGCCGGTGATCCTGCTTAGTCGTTAAGAGTCGAACGGCAGCACAAGGACGTGCTGCTTTATCCTCCTGCTCTCCTCTCGCCTAATCCCTGTAGTTAAAGCTGGTATTAACCCGGCCAACGTCAGGTTCGCCTCAGCTTTCCTTAAGGCCGCATTTTTTAAATTGCGCTACAACAATCGGGCCGCTTTCAGTGCGTTATTTGTAACTAAATTAACCAAAACATGACATTTTTTAGTTTTGTAACTAAAAACACATACAATCTGGCATAACAATATTTTAATATTTGTGGACACTTTTTAACTAATGTCAAATGCCGACTATAGACACCTGCCATGATTAAATCAAAAAAGCTTCTTACTTCACTTTCTCTGTCTACTTTACTGATTTCTTCAGCCATCCACGCTGAAACTGCACCAGAAAAAACCGACGTCCTGCTGATCGGCGGCGGCATCATGAGCGCTTCACTGGGCACCATGCTGGAAGACGTTCAGCCAGACTGGAAACAGATCATGGTGGAGAAACTGGACGGCGTAGCCCTCGAGTCTTCCAACGGCTGGAACAATGCCGGTACCGGCCACTCGGCCAACATGGAGCTGAACTACACGCCTGAACGTGCCGACGGCACCATTGATGTCAGCAAAGCGCTGGAGATCAACGAAGCCTTTATGATTTCTCGCCAGTTCTGGACCTCTCAGGTGAAAAACGGCGTGCTTAACAACCCGCGCTCTTTCATCAACTCTACGCCGCACATGAGC
>DOOK01000349.1 GCA_003512805.1 Erwinia sp.
TACGGATGTAAAGGCGTTTTGCGGCCAGGCATACTGCATATGGCCGCCCGCCGGGAGGCCGGAGCCGCCTTTACCGGCGAAAATACCTGTCTGCTCGGTCACCGACCGCCGGTGCCGCCCGAACCGGCGGTGATGCCCACGCCCACGCTGCCGCCTTTGCTGCTGTTGGTGGTGCGCATGCTGCTTTCTTCCGCCGACAGCAGCTTCACTCAGCAGCATATCTTTACCGGCCTGGCGCTGGCTGCCCTGCACGGTGATATCGCCGCCCAGCCCCGACGTCACTGCCCGTGCCGGAAAGACGATATTCCCGCCCAACCCCCTGCACGTGCCGTTTGCTGTTTTAGCATGCGCTCCCTTTCCTGCTGGCGCTTCTGTTCACGTTGGTCAGTGTTTGCCGCATCACTGTCGGGAAAAAAAGGCGCGGCGGCAAAGCGGTAAAAAATTGCGCAGGCAGCGGGCCGCGTTTACCCGGCCAGCCAACGTTTCGCTTCATCCATGGACATCTTTAATAGTTTAAATAGCGATTTTTAACAGTGATCAGCCAATGAATCAGTTACCTTAAACCGCCCGAAAAATTATTTTATCAGGCTGATTTATTAAATAACGCGAAAATAAAGGCAAATATCGCAAAAAAAATATGCCAGTAAAAAGTAAAACACTCTACCGTGACAAAAAATAAGACTATGATATTTAATCGGAAATCACCCATAAAAACTTTCCTGACAGCCCTGACTCTACTTTCTTATCATTCGCCCGCGATTATTTAAATTACTCTTTATTTTTACCTTTAAATAAACTTATCGTACTTTTTTAACCGATTCGTTGCGGATTATTTCTCTATGGCTTTTTTTTTAAATCACTGCGCCTTTAATATTTCCCAGCTTCATACCTGTCAATAATTTTACGGTCGCCAGCCGCCGTTTGAACATGGGGCTCTTAACGCCGGGCAAAAAAAAGCTGGCACCAAGGCCAGCTTTTAAAAAGGTCATTTCCGACGATTAAAACGCAATATCCACACCGCCACGGAAAACAGATTCGTCGCCTTTCTCCGCCACGTGCTTGTCCACTCGCAGGAACAGACGCGCATCTTTCGCTTTGCCTACGTCCAGCCGCATACCGTACCACTGCGAATCTCTGTCCAACGTCATACCCGGAATGGAGAAGCTCTCGCCTTCCGCTCCCGTGCCTGACCACCGGGCGTTCACGCCCAGAGACGGATTGGTAAAGGCGTGTTGATGCTCGCCATAGACGGAGAGCAGCGACCACCATTGATCGACCTCAACCAGAGGCGCGCTCAGGTTAAGACCGGTCAGGCCGACGGTACGGCTATAGCGAGCGCTGTCGCCCTCCAGGCCCAGCGCGCCGCCTTCGTCGTCAAAGCCGCCGGTGTAGAGCTGGCTCAGCTTCATGCCAACATAGGGTTGCAGCGTCAGCCTGTCGTTCAGTGACCAGCGATAGCCGGTTTTGACCAGCGCCTGCCAGCTGTCATTGCTGGTTTCCGAAGAGGATGAGCGCACACCGTTCAGCAACAGCACGCGATCCAAATCGGTCTCGCCATGTTGATAACTGAGGTTACCCTGCCAGAACCATTCGGGCGTGACGGCATACTGACCGTAAAGCATGAAGCCCTGCAAACTGTTAGTGCTGTTGCCGCCGGTGTCCTCGTAGCTGGCCCGGATTTCACTGTCGGTAACGGCTGCCCCCACTCTTAACCCCGGCACGTCGAAACTGCTGTCCACGCCGATAGCCGTGGTATTGATGCGGTAGTGGCTGCCAAGATAGCCATCCTGCTGCAAATCACCGTGCAGCGTGCCGGTTTCCGCCCACATGCCGTACGTTTTTTGCCGTGCGGGATCGAGGCGGTTATTCAGCAGCTGGTTCTGGTAATCCAGACTGTTAAAAAGAATGGCATTGCCGCTGGCATGCGCCTGCCCGGAAAGCGAATCCAATACCGCTTCAGCCGCCGCGCCGCTGCCGATACGTTGGAAAGCCGCCGCATCCTGCAACAGTTCGCTTTGCTGCGCACCCGCCTGCGTCGACAGCCTGTCTGCTACCTGTAATGCTCGCTCGACGTTAGCAGCGCTTTGCAGCGTCGCCGCGCCGGTAAGTCCCGCAGCCTGAGCAGCGCGGACGGTATTGACCCGTTGAAAATGGCCGGTAACGTTGTTGGTGCCGTAAGTTACCGTGCCCTTCAGGAATACGCCGGTATCCACGCTGGCGAACTGCCCGTTAATTCCCTGGCCGCTTTGCAGCAACGCTTCGTTAGTCTGCACAATATAGGTATCGGAAGGCAGGGTGACCTGAAGCGCGCCGTTAAGCGTCGCCGGGCCGGCTACCGTCAGTGGCTGAGAAAGCGTTATTCGCAGCGTGCCGTCAGCGCTTTGCTGATAGCTGCCGACAACACGCAGCGCGCCAGCGGAAGTGGTAACTACCGTGCCCTGGTTACTCAAATTGCCATTGATTTTGCCCGTTCCTGCCAGCAGCCCGCTACCCGTTACGCGGACATCACTGGCGACGCTGCCGTCGATATACAGGCTGTTACTTTCTACACGCGTGCCGCCGGTGTAGGTGTTATTACCGGTCAGCGTCAGGCTGCCGCCCGCGTTGCTGGCGCCGCTGACGATCAGGCCACCGTTACCGCTGATATCGTTGCCGAACACGTAGTTACCGTAGGTCAGCGCGGCGGTAAAATCATTGCCATAAAACATGCCCGGGCCTTGCAACGCTTTATTAACGTTGACGTTTCCCCAGCCAAAGGTGTTGTTGTAAGGACGACCATTAGCGGTATCCTGACTGACACCCGCCACGGCATCGCTATGATAGTCTGCCGTGGTCAACAGCGTTTGCTGAAGGTTGTAGCCGGTCATCCATGGAAACTGCGCCGACACGCGTGATGCCGCGCCAGTTACGCGAGGTGCAGCAAAAGATGTGCCGTATTTACGGCCCACCGTACCGTCGTCCTGC
>DOOK01000369.1 GCA_003512805.1 Erwinia sp.
GGGTGTTTTCTTTACATATTGCGTGGCAATCTTTCCATGGGCGTCTGATAAAACTGAGTGAATCGCTATTCATCGTTGACTACGAGCCGGTCTGGTCGCTGGCACGTGGCAGAATCTGCGCATTTTCCCGTTGAGACATCACCGGTTTCAGCGTGTCCAACAGCTTTGCTTCATAAACGGAAAACTGACCACGGCCGTTGTGCTTGGCGTTGTAGCAGGCCAGATCGGCCTGGGCCATCACATCGCTGGCATGGGCATTGTCCTTGCTGAGCTGCGTAAGGCCCGCGCTGGCCCCGATGCGGTACAGCTGACCTTCCCACAGGAAAGGGTAGTGATTAACCGCCGCGACCAGACGCTCCGCGAGGTCTCGCGCTTCGTCAGGCAGGCAGTCAGGCAAGAGAGCACCAAACTCATCGCCACCCAGACGGGCCAGGAAATCGCCCCCGCGTAAATGCTGTTTCATCTGGCCAGATATTTCCCGCAGCAGCGCATCGCCGGCAGCATGACCGGCGTTGTCGTTTACTGCCTTAAAGCGATCCAGATCGATAAAGATTAGCGTGTGCAGACGCTGCTGCTGGCACGCGCTGTGTAGCAGCTGTTTCAGCCGCTGCTCAAAGCTGACGCGGTTAGGCAGTCGGGTCAGCATATCGTGTGAAGCGCCGTAGCTTAGCCGCCGCATCATCTCCCGCGATTCACTGACGTCCTGAATAACCATTACGCTGCCAATATAGTCACCTTCCAGCGTTTTCAGCGGCGTAATGCTGTATTGAATATCAAAACATTCGCCGGAACGATTATGCAGCATCAGCTCCTCATCCAGTTCGGGCACCGATTTACTGTGCGGCAGCTCGCATGACAGCAGGTTTTCCATTTTCGGACCGTCACTACCGTGGGTGATGCGCAGCAGATCGCTGAGCGGTTTTCCGGCCGCTTCTTCCTGCGTCCAGCCGCTCATCACTTCCGCGACCGGATTCATAAACGTTACGCACATCTCTTCATCCGTGCTGATGACCGCTTCGCCGATTGCATCCAGGGTAATGTGCATGCGCTCTTTTTCCTGGTAGAGCGCATCGGTCAGCTGACGCATCGTGGTGACGTCCTGATTGATGCCGAGCATTCTTTCGACCTGGCCATCATCACCAAAAACCAGCTTTGACTGACTGTGAATAAAGCGGATGCCTTCATTTGTGGCGATACGGAAGACGATATCTACCGGCAGGGAGTGCTTGATGCCCCGATCAAAAGCGTCGATAGCCATTTGGCGATCGGCAGGCAGCAGGCTGTTAACCCAGGTCAGATAGGTTGCCTGACCCTCCTCATTTAATCCGTAAAGCTGGAACATCCGTTTGTCCCAGGCCATTTTGCCGGTCTGCAGGTTCAGATCCCAGACGCCGATCCCTCCTGCTTCATTAGCCAGCGTAATACGCTGCATCAGACGGCGGTTGGCCGCTTCGGTCTTCTTAAGGTCAGAGATATCTTCAACCTGAGAAATAAAATAGAGCGGTCGCCGCTCGCTGTCGAGCACCAGCGATGCCGCCAACAGCGCCCATACGACGCGCCCGTCCTTATGCAGATAACGTTTTTCGTGGCTGTAGGTTTCTATCTTGCCTGCCAACAGGTCCTGGCGTTTGCTTTCGTCAATCGTCAGATCGTCGGGGTGGGTGAGCGTTTGAAAATTCATCGTGACCAGCTCCGCTCGGGTGTAGCCAAGCAGGCGACAGAGTGATTGATTAACCTGTAAAAAGCGGCCTTCTGGCGACACTAGCGCCATGCCGATAACGGAATACTCCATCGCATGACGAAACCTGGCCTCGCTCTGGGAAATGAGCTTCTTTTCTTCCTGGAACGAGTGCATCACCTGCGCCATGATATGGCTGGGCACGATCGCCAGTAAAAACGGTAGCCAGGGCGCATTGTTCACGACAGAAACCGCGTTGGTATACTGCACCAGCTGGTTTAGTGCCAGCAACAGGCTCATCATCAGTAGCGTGGCGAAGAAAACAATAAAGGCCGACAGCCGCGGCAGGCGGACAGCGCTGTAAAAAAGCACGACCATCACAAAGGTAAAAGACCACGGCAGATAGCGTAACGCGCAGTAGCTCAGCGCCAGCGTGACAACCAGCGTCAGTAACGTTTCAACCAGCGTGGAGCGTTGAAAAGATTTTCGTAGCTCTTCGGGCCGCCACAGCAGGCAAATCGGGCCGAGCGCCAGCATGCCAATGGTTTCCGAAATCGCCCAGGTGGTAAAAAAATGAAAGCTGTTGCGGCCGGTCAAGCTCATCGACCAACAAGCGAACAGCGCGCCTGCCAGGGGCGTAAAAATGCCTACCGCCACCACCATTTTGCTCCAACCGAGCAGCGAGTCCAGCGGCGCCTCTTTATCTAACAGCCTGCGCAACAGCGCACCGCCCAGCAATGCCTGAAACAAATTAATGAGTGGAAACATCCACGTTTCGGTAGCCGCGCTCACTATCAAAACGTTAGCGGCTACGATGCCCAACATACAGCCGCCCAGCAGCACCGGCAGCCTGCGTGCCGGATAGTGAAAAACCAGAAAAGTCATCAGGGCAGTGGGAAGCCACAGCGAAGAGATATGAATGCTGACCTTAATCAGTTCCAGACAGAATGACGTCAGAACAAAGGAAAGCACGCCAAACAGCGCTCCCCTGAGCCAGAGGGAAGGGGAGCGGTCAGCGGGAAAAAACGTATCAGTTGTCATAAAAATCCAGCGAGGCAACGGAGACAGGTCAGCTCGAACCCGGTAACTTAAGGCATGCTAACACAATCATTTTTGAATGCCTGCGCTAATTCAAAAGATCGCTTTATTCGGCTGATTGACCGCTGAGCGCCGCTGGCAGACAGGGAATTACTGACGAAGCTTCAGCAAATCAGCACGTGTCCAGGGATGATCGATGCCGGCAATCTGCACGGAAAGGCGCTGTAAAAATTGTTGCGTGGTAGCAAGACGACCGTGGCTCAGCAACAGCAGAGGCAGCAGCAATGCAATGCAGAATTGCGGCGTGGAAAAGCCTTTTACGGTTGAACGCCGTTGGCTAACCAGAAAAGCCGTACTGAGGGTAAAGCCAAGTATCAGACCGGTAATGACTTCGCTGGTGGAATGATAGCTGAGCAGCAGGCGCGAGATGCCCACCAGCAGCGGGATCAAATAGCCGATGCCAACGGCGAACATACGGCCGTTATCCGACAGGCGTCCGCTAAGCAGCCAGAGCATCACGGGCCACAGAGTTGCTGACATGGCGGTATGGCCGCTAAAGCCGGTGAAGTTAAAATGCGCGCTGCCGAGGCCGAAGCCCATAAAAGCGATTTTAGAAAGGCTGACCACGGCCCCGGCGGTGCAGAACGCCAGCGCCCAATACACTACTGCGCGCCGATCGCTGTTCTTCCAGCCGATCAGCCCGGCCATCACGATAGCGGTAGGAATAAGCAACATGCTGTCGCCAAAATAGGTCAAAAAATGCAATGTACGCCAGTACACGGTGTTTCCTTATTATGCTGTGTTAGCCCGGTTCGTCGTCGCAACGGCGTAAGATTGTCTGCCTGCAATGGCCGGGCCGAAATTGTGAATCTGACAGCCAACAGTTTAGCGAGAGCGCTACCAGAGGTATAACGGGAAAGTCTTAAAAGCCTTCCGCGGGTTTTTTCTGGCATCAACACCCCGAAATCCCTATAATTATGCGCGAATTCATCCTCTCCATCTGTCTCAGACACAAATCAGGTCTTTAATTTATGACTGACAAGTCGCATCAGTGCGTCATCGTAGGTATCGCCGGCGCATCTGCCTCGGGAAAAAGTCTTATCGCCAGTACGCTTTATCGTGAAGTCCGCGATCGGGTTGGTGATGAAAATATTGGTGTTATCCCTGAGGATGCTTATTACAAAGACCAAAGCCACCTGACCATGGATGAACGGGTTAAAACGAACTATGACCATCCCAGCGCGATGGATCATAATTTACTGCTGCAGCATCTACAGATGCTGAAAGCGGGAGAAGCAATCGACCTGCCGGTTTACAGCTATGTTGAACATACCCGTACCGCGCAGACGATTGAGCTGAAACCGAAGAAAGTCATTATTCTGGAAGGGATCCTGCTGCTGACGGACGCGCGGCTGCGTGCCGAAATGAACTTTTCGATCTTCGTGGATACGCCGCTGGATATCTGTCTGATGCGCCGCATGAAGCGTGACGTCAACGAACGAGGCCGTTCGATGGACTCCGTGATGGCTCAGTATCAGAAAACCGTACGGCCGATGTTCCTGCAGTTTATCGAACCCTCCAAACAGTACGCTGACATTATCGTGCCTCGCGGCGGTAAAAACCGCATCGCGATCGATATCTTGAAAGCGAAGATCAATCAGTTCTTCGAGTAAATCTGACCCGGCACCCTCCTGGGATGGCCGGGTAGTCCGTGCAGGGAGCGCCCATGCTCCCGCCGCTCAGCCTGTTATTAATTAGGGAGTATCCGCCCATGCGTTTATGCGACCGCGATATAGAAGCCTGGCTCGACAATGGCCAGCTTGACATCTCGCCACGCCCGCCGGTAGAGCGTATTAACGGCGCAACCGTTGATGTCCGCCTCGGCAATCAGTTCCGTACTTTTCGTGGCCATACCGCCGCCTTTATCGATCTCAGCGGCCCCAAGGACGAGGTCAGCGCGGCGCTTGACCGCGTGATGAGCGATGAAATCGTACTGCCGGAAGGCGAGGCTTTCTTTTTACATCCTGGCGAACTGGCGCTGGCGGTCACGCTGGAATCGGTCACTATCCCGGATAACCTGGTAGGCTGGCTGGACGGGCGTTCCTCCCTGGCCCGGCTGGGACTGATGGTGCATGTGACCGCGCATCGTATCGACCCGGGATGGCAGGGACGTATCGTGCTGGAGTTCTATAATTCTGGTAAGCTGCCGCTGGCGTTAAGGCCGGGGATGCTGATTGGCGCGCTGAGTTTTGAACCACTTTCCGCGCCAGCGGCCCGGCCTTATAACCGCCGTCAGGATGCCAAATATAAAGGGCAGCAGGGCGCGGATGCCAGCCGTATCGATAAAGACCAGGACGGCGTATAGCGGCGGGGCAGGGCTTGCCCTTGCGGCCCGCAGCGCGCGTCGAAAGAAGTGGAAGCTATAAGGGGAAGGCATGAAAAGGTTTATCACCACGCTGGCCATTTTGCTGGTGGTCATCGTGGCCGGCATGACGGCGCTGGTTTTACTGGTCAATCCTAACGATTTTCGTGCCTATATGGCAAAAGAGGTTGAACAGCGCAGCGGCTATCAGCTGGTGTTGAACGGCGACCTGCGCTGGCACGTTTGGCCGCAGCTCAGCATTCTTTCCGGCCCCATGAGCCTGACCGCCCCCGGCGCTCAGCAACCTTTTGTCAGCGCCAGCAATATGCGGCTTGACGTTAAGCTCCTTCCTTTGCTCTCTCATCAGCTGGCGGTTAAGCAGGTTTTGCTGAAAGAGGCGGTGATCCGTCTGACGCCTGACAGCGCAGCGCAGCGTCCGGCCAATGCGCCGCAGGGACCGGACGATGCCGCGCCACCGACCCCGCTGACCCAGCGGTGGACCTTCGATATTGACAACTTGCAGGTTGCCGACAGCCTGATAATCTGGCAACAGGGAAACGGTGAACAGCTTAACGTTCGCGATCTCAATCTGCAGCTGTCGCAGAATGCCCAGCGCTACGCTCATATCGAATTAGGGAGTCGTGTCAGCCGCGATCAGCGCGAACTCTTGTTGAAGCTGAATGCAGATGTGGATCTCAGTCGCTATCCACAGCACCTGGCCGCAACAGTGAACCAGCTGGATTATCAGCTTAGCGGCGCTGACTTACCGCGCGAGGGCGTCAAAGGGCAGGCGAGCCTGCAGGCGGAGTGGCGCGACAACGACGCTTTCAGTTTGAAGAACCTCGCGCTCAGCCTCAACGACAGTCAGCTCAGCGGCAGCGCCAGCGGCACTCTGGGTAACCGTCCGCAAATTGCGCTGGATCTGCATTCTCCCGCTCTGAATCTGGATCCGCTGTTGGGACTGGAAACCCATATCAGCAGTGACGGCCAGCGTATTCAGGCCCAGCGCGGCGGGCCTGCGCCGGTGATTGCCCAACCAGAACAGGACAATGCCGGTTCGCTGTTTAACCAGATGGACGGGCAGCTGGCGCTGACGGTAGATAACCTTAACTGGCGCGGGCTGACCTTCAATGGGGTTACGCTACAGGGCAGCAGCAATAACGGGCTGGTCACGCTGGCAGCACTGACCGGCAAAATCGGCAACGGGCAGTTTTCCCTGCCGGGTAGCGTCGATTTCCGCCATACCCGGACGCAGATTGCCCTGACACCTTCGCTACAGAATATTGCCGTGGCGCCGCTGCTTAAAGCATTTGAGCTGCCGGCTTCGCTGAATGGCGATCTGACGCTGAATGGCAACTTCAGCGGCAGCGGGCTGAGCGTGCCTGATTTTAAACGGGCCTGGCAAGGCAGTGCTGAAATCAGTCTGGACAATGCCCTGATGGCCGGGTTGAACTTTCAGCGGATGATCCAGCGCGCCGTGGAACGCAGCAGCAGCCGTGTTCACGCTGCCGCCGGGCCTGAGAATGATTTCCAACACATTACGGGCAAAATGACGCTGCAAAAAGGCCTGCTTGCTT
>DOOK01000365.1:0-1183 GCA_003512805.1 Erwinia sp.
TTACCGACAGCAACGCGATACTCATCTGGCTGGTAAAACGCTACGCGCCGGACAGCCAGTGGCTGCCGCAGGATCGGTATCAGGAAGTCCAGGTACACCAGTGGCTGGGCAAAGCTGCTGGCGAAATCCGCTATGGTGTGGCCTCGGCCCGGCTGATTAAACAGTTTGGCACGCCGGAAAATTACGCCTCGGCGGTGGCGGTTTCCCGCAAATTTTTACCGCAGATGGAGGCCCATTTGCGCGGCAAACGCTGGCTGGTGGGCGACAGCGCGACGCTTGCCGATCTGGCCTGCTACGCCTATGTTGCCTGCGCGCCGGAGGGGGGCATATCGCTGCGCGATTATGCGGCGATTCGGCAATGGCTGCAAAACGTCGAGTCGCTACCGGGCTTTATCGCGCTGCCTTCGCTGCCGCACCCTGAGGAAGCGGAGTGATGCCCTGTGCCGGCGCCGCAACAGGCAGGCCCCTGACCGCGAGGCGCCAGCTGCATGCTATGCAAAATCGCCTTATGGCATGCGGTCAGAAAGGATTCAGACCCGCAGTAAGCCGCCGTACAGGATGATGCGAGCCGCCGAAGGAGTCCGCCTGGGAAGCCGCTGCTGGCAGCTCGCTATCAGTAGCGGCGGAAATAGAATGGGCGCAGGCGGCGCGTTATTTCATGAAGGTACCGGACTGACTTTATCAATGGCTTCATCTGGCTGGCAGGGGATTTACCGCTTTCGGTTTGCCTGCCCATAAAAAAAGGGTGACGCGATGTCACCCTTTTTATTTGCTGGCGTAGACAGTTAGTTCTGCGTCATGCGGTTCAGCTTAGGCGCGGTCAGCAGCATCAGCACGGCAATTACGCCGGTCACGATACCGATCTGCAAAAAGACATCGCCGTAGACGTGCAGCGACTGCAGCGGATCGGTGATGTTTTCCGGCACCGCCATCAGGTTAGCCACTTTCCCGGCCACCATCGCGGCACCGGCCGTGGTCAGGAACCAGGAGCCCATGATAAAGCCCATCAGGCGCTGCGGCACCAGCTGGGCGACCATCGCCAGACCCAGTCCGGAAATCATCAGTTCGCCCACGCTTTGCAGCGCATAGCTCAGGATCAGCCAGCTTACCGACACGATACCCAGATCGCTGGCGAATTTCGCGCCCAGCGGCAGGACCAGGAACGCGCCGGAGCAGAGCAGCA
>DOOK01000365.1:1270-2856 GCA_003512805.1 Erwinia sp.
GCGGCATGGGCAGACGGTCGCCCATCTTGTTGTAGATTGCTGCCAGCAGCGGGCTGAAAATCATGATCCAGAAAGGGTTCAGCGCCTGGTACTGCTCGGGCTGGAAGGTCAGGCCAAGAATACTGTGTTCAACGTTACGGATGGCAAAAAAGTTCAGGGAGGTTGGCATCTGCATATAGAGCACGAAAAACACGATGGCTTCTACCATCAGCAAAAAGGCAACGATCATTTTACGCCGCGCCGCGCCCTGTAGCGCAAAGGTTTCTTTGGCAAACAGCAGCACGATACCCACAGCGACCGCCCCCAGCAGCAGGCGCGCCACACCCTGATTGTGCAGCATCCAGGTGGCAATCGCGATCAGCACGGCAATGCCGACTATTGTCGCCAGCAGCTTACCTACCTGTAACGGCTGGAAGTCTGGTTTTGAACCATGGCTTTTAACCCAGCGGCGGAAAAACATAAAGTTTACCAGCGTAATCAGCATCCCAACAAACGAGAGCGAGAAAGCCACGTTCCAGCCATAGTGCGCAGCCAGCCATGGCGTGGCGAGCATGGAGAAAAAGGAACCGATGTTAATCGCCATGTAATACATGGTAAATGCACCGTCCAGGCGTGGATCGTCTTTTTCATAGCAGGTAGAGAGCAGCGAAGAAGGGTTGGCTTTAAACAGGCCGTTACCGACGGCGATAGTCGCCATACCGATATAGACCATGCTGACATTGTGGCCTGACCAGGCCACCAGCGCGTAGCCCAGCGCCAGCACCAGCGTGCCCAGCACGATAACGCGTTTGGTACCGAGTACCTTGTCGCCCAGCCAGCCGCCTACGGCGACCAGCCCATAAACCAGCGCGCTAAAAGAGGCGAACAGCGTAATAGACTGTGCTTCGGACATGCCCAGCATCTTGACGAGATAAACCGCCATAATGCCCTGCAGGCCGTAATAACCAAATCGTTCCCAAAGCTCAATTGAAAAAATCAGATAAAAAGATCGGGGTTGTTTAAACGCGTTGAGACTGGTGTTCTCAGGATGTTTGTTTGCAGTTGACACGAATACCTCGGGAGTCGATCGCCTGATTTGAAGCGAAAATTAAGTCGGTTTTCATCAGGACGGGCTTTAGCCGCATAGTTATAAACTCGGAAATCGGCGGTTAATTTCGCCGATTGTGTGCCATCAGGCAAGCATTATTTCAAATCAGGACGGGCGCAGTTTTCCTGGTGTTTATTTCTTTTGCAAAGTGCATCTTTGCTATGAATTGCTGTCTTTACATATATGTTAAACATATTGTTCTGTATTAAGGTTAATGGTTGCACAATACACCCTATTAATAACCTGGCGATAACAGGCAGGCATTTGTCTGCCTGCGGCAAAGTTAAGCAATATTATGCGTGGTTTATGCATGTCAAATCACAAAAAGGAGAGGATTATCACGTTAGTAACGGCGGTGACGCCGTCATCTGCGGGTAAATTTCCGCTTTGTAGGGTGCCATAAGTTATTAATAGGTGAAAAATAACTTCTCTGACCAGGCGAGGTCACTGCCCGATACGGCAGCGAGGCCGTTGTCAGGCGGGACGAAAGATTTATTTA
>DOOK01000365.1:2976-6375 GCA_003512805.1 Erwinia sp.
CGCCCAGGCCCAGGCCGATAACTTATTACCTCAATAACTGTACCGGGTGATAATGCTAACAATTTTCAACAATGAAACTGCGCTGGCTACGGGCAATACCCGGACGGCAAACCGTTCGCAGCTGGCGCAATCCATTGAGCGGCTCTCTTCTGGTTTACGCATAAATGGCGCTCACGATGACGCGGCGGGGCAGGCTATTGCTAACCGTATGCAGGCGAACGTCAATGCAGACAGCGCGGTGGGGCGCGGTCTTAACGACGCTATCAGCTACGCGCAGACCGCGGAAAGCGCGCTGGGTAACATCAGTGATATGTTGATTAAGGCCAAAAGCCTTGCGGTCCGGGCAGCTAACGGCACTACGTCGGTGTCCGACCGCCAGAGCTATAACACGGAATATCAGCAGCTGCTGGCGGGCATCAACGGCATCGCCAGCGGCACCGAAATTTTTGGGCAGTTCCCTCTGGCAACCGATCGGCCGGAGCTGCCTCCGGTACTGCTGGGCAATGTGGCGCCTATTGGCACTAAATTCCCGGTAGCCGGACAAAACTACTCCTTTAACTCTGGCGTGATATCGCTCGCATATATTCCGAGCGGCACCACTAACCTCTCTATTACTCTGGATTCGCTGAGCCTGGACGACGACGTGCAGCTTTTTACACGCGACGGCAAGCATTTAGCCGGCACGCCAGTTGATGGCGGCACGCCAGACTATACGTGGGTCAGTAAAGGTGTTACTGACGCCGCCTCTGCGACCAGTAAGCTGATGAGCATCAGCAACGGGTTCAACAGCGGGGCCAGCTACGACGAGGCGGATCTGAATGAAGGTGGCCCTTCCTGGGCGTTAAACGGCAGTAAAACCTCCAGCTATAACGGAATGAACATCACTTATAGCGGCGACGGCGATCGCTATGAAGATGCGACCAGCGGTGCGGCGAACGACGGCACGGTCACCGGCAATACGCTGGAACGGCTCAGCATCGACAACGTTAGCGAAGATCTTATCGTGGTAGTGGTCGGCAACGGGTCGTTCAACAGTAACCTGACCTGGGGCACTCTGCCACAGCCGACCACCACGCCAGCGGTACCGCCGAAACAGAGCCAGCCTCTGGAGGTCATTACCAGCGCTAACTACGGTCAGCCAGTGCAGTCGGATACGCTGGGGCCAACCCCTTCCGATACCAAAACGCTGGGCCTGGATAACACCAGCCTGCTGACCGACGGCGCCATTCGCACGACGATGAACGCGCTGGATGCGGCACTAAATAAAGTCAGCAGTTACCGTTCCGATTATGGCTCGAAGATCAACCGTTACGAGTCGAACAAATCGGTGCTGTCGCAGGAAAGCATCGCGACGCAGGCGGCGCAGAGCCGTATTCAGGATGCGGACTATGCGCAGGAAGCCAGCCAGCTGGCTAAGGCGCAGATTAAAGATCAGGGGCAAACCGCCGTGATGAAGATGGCCAACCAGCAGGCGCAAAACGTCCTGACGCTACTGCGTGATTAATTACGCAAAGAAAGCCGTTGATACATTTGCAAGGGTTCTGACTCTTTATCGTAAGGAGTGGCTGCTCCTGAATCCGCCTGACGCGATCTTCTTTGAAAGTGAATACCTGGCAGATACGCGCTCTTAAAAGCCAGCTTCTGGCACAGCACAGCGCATGTTCTGTTAAGAAGAACTAAGCAAGGGAGCCTGACAGGAGAAGGGTATTGAAGCGGCAGAATAGCTCTTGCGTGCACGTCGGGGAGGGTGAGTCCACTAACATTCCCTGCCGCAAACGGGCAGGGATCTGCCTACTGAAGGGGTTATTGACCGGCCCAGACGGCAGGTTTTCGGCGGTGCCAGGGAAACGCCCGCTCCAGCTGGCCTGCAAGCTGTAATAGAAGCGGCTCCTGATTGAATCCCGCCAGAAACTGCATTCCGATCGGCAGGTGGCTTGACGGGCTGAGCCCCAGCGGCACGGACATGGCCGGCGTGCCGCAGACATTAGCCAGGGCGGTAAAAGGGGACTGGTCAAACACGTGGTGCATCCAGCCGCGTCCATCCAGCGTGTCCTGATGACGATTGTAATGACCCAGTTCGGTTGGCAGAGCGGGCAAAACAGGCGTCAGCAACATATCGTACTGCTGATAAAATTGCCCCATGCGCTGGGTGACAGCGTTACGCATGTGCATTGCGCCGACCATCTCAACGGCGCTCAGTTCGTGGCCAAGCTGCCACAGCGCCAGATTCGATGGCTCAAGCGTATCGGCGTTAACCGACCTGTTCATCGCCCCAGCCAGCGCGTCGATCCAGGCCGCGGTATTCGCTGCCCAGAAACGCGTATTCATTTCTACAAAAGCCTCCCAGCGGCCGATATCCAGTGTGGCTTCCTCTGGCTGATGTCCAAGCGCGATAAGCTGTCCGACGGTCTGCTCCAGTGCGGCCACCACTTCCGGATCGCTGCGTCGGCCATTTAAAGGATGCGTTATCACGCCGATCCTGAGTGGGCGGGGGGCTTGCACTGCACTCTCTCTCAGCGTGTTATGCGTAGCGGCAATAATAAAAGGATCGCCAGCCGTATTTCCCTGCACGGCGTCCAGTAAAGCCGCGCTGTCCCGCACCGTACGGCTGACGAAGCCATGTACCGCCAGGCCTGACCACACTTCGTCCACTTCCGGCCCCATGCTGATGCGCCCACGGCTGGGCTTCAGGCCAAACAAGCCGTTGGCTGAGGCCGGTACGCGAATCGACCCTCCTCCATCAGTGGCATGGGCAGCAGGGACCATCCCTGATGCTACCGCCGCCGCCGAACCACCGCTCGATCCTCCGGCGCTGTAGCGCTTGTTCCACGGGTTAACTGTTCCGCCATTAAAGCGCGGCTCTGTGGTGGTGCTGGCGGCCAGCTCCGGCGTGGTCGTGCGGCCCAGCAGCACCAGTCCGGCCTGCCGCATTTTCTGTGTCAGGGTAGAATCCTGAGCGGACACGTAACCGGCTGTCAGGCGGCTCCCCAGTTCGTTACGACGACCGCTAACGGCAATGCCGAGATCTTTAACCAGCATGGGCACGCCCTGTAACGGGCCTTGCAGGTTGGCTGGCTCATCCTGCCAGATTTCAATGACGGCATGGATTTCGCCGTTCACTTTTTCTATCGCCTTGATGGCCGCCTGGTTGACTTCCTCAGGCGTGACATCGCCCTGAGCAATCAGCATGGCGAGGCCGACAGCGTCGCAAGATGTGTAGTCTGAAAGATTCATAATGATCCGGTTCGTTGCTAAGAAGACCTTGACACCCTGAGAGTGTATACTGGTTAGTATCGAATGATACCGATTGGTATCGTACGATACTAACCAGTATCATTGCAGCGAGGAAATATGCCTACACTCTCACAACCGCGTCTTCCCCCGCGCGATCGCCTTCTT
>DOOK01000446.1:0-1713 GCA_003512805.1 Erwinia sp.
CCCGGCGGTCGATTGTGCAAAGCCGTTGGGCATAAAGCCCACCGCCGTTACCAGCGTGCCGGCCAGCATGGGCGCAGCAGTATGGCTCCAGGCATAGGCCGAGGCTTTGACACGATCATAGCCCTCTTCCATTTTCACCACCATCATTTCAATGGCGATGATGGCGTCATCAACCAGCAGACCCAGCGCGAGAATGAGCGACCCCAGTGTGATGCGGTCAAAGTTTTTACCCGTTGCCGCCATTACCACGAAGACTGCGGCGAGGGTCAACGGCACCGCGGCGGCAACCACAATGCCGACGCGCCAGCCCATGCTGAGGAAACACACCACTATTACGACCAGCAGAGCCACAAAAAACTTGATCATAAATTCATCAACAGCCGAGCTGATGTTAACCGCCTGATCGGAGACGTTGGTCAGCGTCATGCCCAGCGGCATCGCTTCATTAAGAGTAGCGATCTCCTTTTTCAGCGCCTGGCCGAGCGCCAGACCATTCCAGCCCTCACGCATTACCACGCTCAGCATCAGGGCAGGCTCACTGTCGTTACGGATAAGCAAATCAGGCGGATCGATATAGCCGCGCGCTACCTTCGCCACATCGGCAAGCCGGAGCGTATGATTGCCGACGACAACAGGGGTTTGCCGAATCTTATCCAGCGTATCCAAAGCACCGTCCAGCCGGATAAAAACCTCAGGCCCGCGAGTCTGCACAGAGCCGGCTGGCGACAGGGCATTCTGGCCGTTCAGGGCGTTAAAAATCTGCTCAGGAGAAACGCCCAACGTGGCAAGACGCTCGTTAGAGAAGGAGACGTAGATACGTTCAGCCTGCTCACCGATCACGGTGATTTTTTTCACGCCCGGGACATGCAGCAGTTGCTGACGTAGCCTTTCGGCGTCACGCGCCAGGAGACGCTGCGGTTCCCCTTTTGCCTTAAGCGCGTACAGGGCAAATACCACATCCGAAAACTCATCATTGACCATCGGCCCGATCACGCCGGCCGGCAGGTTGTGGGCCTCATCGCCAAGCTTTTTACGCGCCTGGTAAAATTGCTCCTGCACCTCTGAGGGCGGTGTATTGTCCCTGAGAGAAACCAGGGTATAGGCCATGCCGGGACGCGTATAGGTCTCGGTACGATCGTACCATTTCAGTTCCTGAAGCCGTTTTTCCAGCGGCTCCGCAACCTGCTCCTGCATTTCCTGGGCGGTAGCACCGGGCCAGGCACTTATCACCGTTAGCTGCTTGACGGTAAACGGCGGATCTTCCGCGCGGCCTAATCCCAGAAAGGCCATCACGCCGGCTACGGTTATTAAAAGGATCAGAAAAAGCGTGACCGATCGTTCACGTACCGCCAGCGCCGACAGGTTAAAACGCATGTGGCTCATGGCGTCATTCCTTCCGGTTCAGGCGCGTCGGTGCGAACAACTTCGTCCTGATGAAGTAGATGGGCGCCCAGCGCAGCTATTCGCTCTCCGGCATGTAACGCACCCGATACGCGCGCGCTGTCGTCGCTGATGCCAAATAACGTTACCGGTAGCCAGGTCACCTTAACCGGCTTGCCTTGCAGTACCCAAACGCCCGGCCCCTTTCCGGCATCCCATATCGCACTAAGGGGCACTGACCACAAACCAGCGGGATCCGCTGATGCCGGTATACGCAGGGTAACCGTCGAACCGAGCGGTGCCTCGGCGGCGGCGCCATTCAGCACATAGCGT
>DOOK01000446.1:1925-4061 GCA_003512805.1 Erwinia sp.
ACAGCTCACGTAGCCTGGCCTCACCGGTGTGCTGGCTGCCGTAAAGGCTGGCCGTCGCCACTGAGCCAGGCTGCGGCCGCAGCGTTTCGGGCAGGCTCACCCTCGCCTCACGCTGACCCGCGCGGGCAAGACGCACGACGGTCTGACCAGCGCTGACCACCTGCCCCGGTTCGGCCAGGGTGTCCACTATCACGCCGTCGGAGTCAGCGCTAAGCACGGCATACTGAGAGGCATTAAGCGCCACGCGTGCCTGGGCCTGTGCGGCGCTGAGATCGGCTCTTGCAGAATCTGCGGCTGCACGGCTCTGGCTGTAAGACGAAACCGAGACTGCACCAGTACTCACCAAACTGCGATAACGGCGCTCGTCATCAGCTGTCTGACGGGCTCTGGCGGCGGCTGCGTTTACTGACTCCTGAGCCGCACGCGCCTGTAGAGTCAGGTCGGCCATATCCAGCTTCATCAGGGGCTGGCCGCGCCTGACGCTTTGCCCTTGATCGACCAGGCGTTCAAGTACCTTACCTGAAACGCGAAAGCCAAGGTCGCTCTGAAAGCGTGCTGCCACAATCCCGGTAAAATCGCGTGACTGATCGGGCGCAGGCTGCACTTCGGCGCTTCTGATAAGGGGCGGACGGGTACGTGGATCGTCCGCTGAAGAGGAAGGTTCGCCGCACGCGGTCAGCAGGACCGGCAGCAGACAGACGGGCAAAAATGGAGAGAGCCGGAGCATGGGTGGCCTTACTTAATAACAGGATGAGGAGGCCATACTCCGACCTGTGACCAAAAAAGTCAATAGTCACTCATTACGGGGCGAGGCTTCTCAGCACCAGCGAAGCCAGACGACCGGCATCTTCTTCAGCGGTATCAAGCGCGGCCTGCAGCTGTACCGGATCGGCATAGGGCCTCAGCACCAGGTAAACAGCCGCAGCCGTTTCGTCTAGCGGGGTTTTACGCTCAAACTCTCCTGCAGCACGCCCTTCTCGTAAAATGCTCAGGATGATCTCGTGTAGCCAGACTTCATGCCGCACGGCCGAGGACCACCGTTCCCGTGAGGCCACCGCCGCGATGTCAAAAAGTCGACGTTCCCGGAAGAAAAGCTCGCCACCAGCCAGCGTCAGTGACTGAAAAAGTCGCCTTACTTTCTCCGTCGCCGAAGGCGCGTCCGCCAGCGCAGCGTGCAGACGTTGCGTAATCTGCGTAAGACAGGTGGCGCAGATGACCTCGCCTATCTCCTGCTTTGAACTGAAAAACTTATAGATATACGCCTTGGAGAAGCCCACCGAGCGGGCAAGATCGGATACGGTGGTTTTTTCAAAGCCGTAGTGGCTGAAGTACTCCATAGCGGCATTAACAATCTGGTCGCGAAGGGTGTGATCGGACGGGCCACGCGTGGCGGCAGGAAATTTTTGTTCAGCCATTTTTCAGTTTTGCTCAATAAGCTCCCGTTGACGAAAGGTGACCATACTACTTTCTGGTCACCATCTTAATACCTGTTGCGCCGCTCTGTGTTTCCCAGGATTCTCCCGGCGTGATCGAGATAACTACCCCGCTACCGGCACCTCTTCTGGTACAGCTCAAAGCGGTATCGTGAGCATAGTCTTTACACCGGGCTGCGCATATTCTTGCGCAAGGCGATGATATCTACCTGCCACTGATTTAATTTATTGTAAAGCGCGGTACGTGAAATCCCAAGCAGCTGTGCCGACTGACGCATATTCCCCTTATTTGCACTCAGGACCTCAAGCACGTGCTGGCGTTCTTTCTCCTGCAGCGAAGCCTGTCCGGTCACAGGCGGCACAACAGCAGCTTCCTGGATCATCTCCTCAGGTAAATCCTGTCGGCTGATTTCGAGTTCCTCACCCAGATTCACCATTCTTTCGACCAGGTTTTCCAGCTCGCGCACGTTGCCAGGCCACGGCCAGGCCTGTAAACAGGCCATCGCCTGCGGTGAGACGGCGGGCGCGATGCGTTTTAGCCGGTTACAAAGCGCCTGAATAAAGGTATTTACCAGGCCAGGAATATCTTCACGCCGCTCTCGCAGCGGGGGAACCGTGAGAGAGACAACGTTCAGGCGATAGTACAGATCGCGTCGAAAAGCGCCTTTCTCCACGGCATCGGACAAATTACAGTGGGTGGCGG
>DOOK01000104.1 GCA_003512805.1 Erwinia sp.
TACCGTGCTGGATAACAGCGAGATCCCGCTGGCTGCCCAGCTGGAAGGGGTGAAGCCCACGCTGATTATCGATGCCGCCTGTCATCCTGCCATCCTGGCGGAAGCGGTGGCGCTGGCTTCACCCGCAGCGCGCATCGGACTGCTCGGTTTTTCCGGCGAACCCTGCACCGTGACGCAGCAGAGCCTGACCAGCAAAGAGCTTTCCCTGTTTACCTCACGGCTTAACAGCCATCGCTTCCCTCAGGTCATTGAGTGGATGGAAAAGCGTCTGATTCAGCCAGAAAAGCTGGTCACGCATTATCTGCCGCTGGGCAAGGTGGAAGAAGCCATGACGCTGTTTGAAAAAGATCCGCGCCGCTGCTGCAAAGTTATCCTTAAAGTCAGTTAACGAACACCGGGCTTAGCGGTCAGGGTCGTATTGGGTAGGGGGCAAGCTGCTCTTTATCAGGCTTCCCCGGTCGTGAAGAGATTTTTAATCCTATAAGAAACAAGGATTTTTTATGTTTAAGCATCTCCGCTGGACGCTTGTACTCCTGCTGTTTCTGGTTTACATGATCAACTATCTCGATCGGGTAGCGCTCTCGCTTACCGTCCCGATGATCGAAAAAGATCTGCTGCTGAACGCCGAGCAGTTCGGCCTGATTTTCGGCAGTTTTTTCTTCGGCTATGCCATTTTCAACTTTGTGGGCGGTCTGGCCACCGATAAATATGGCCCGACGCTGGTGCTGGGCATCGCCGTCGGGCTGTGGTCGCTGTTTTGCGGCTTTACCGCGCTGGCTACCGGCTTTTGGTCAATGCTGATCCTGCGGGTACTGTTTGGGATGGCTGAAGGGCCGATCTGCGCCTCGGCCAACAAAGCCATCAACGGCTGGTTCCCTAAAAAACAGGCGGCAACCGCGATGGGCTTCCTCAGCGCCGGCTCCCCACTGGGCGGCGCGGTGGCTGGCCCGATTATCGGCTACCTGGCGCTGGCCTTCGGCTGGCGTCCGGCGTTTATGATTATCTGTTCTATCGGTATTGTCTGGATGGTAGCGTGGTTCTTTATCGCCGCAGATAATCCGTTAAAAAGCCGCCTCGTCAGCGCGAAAGAGCGGGAGCTGATTGCCAGTCTTAAAGCGGAGCAAACCACGCCGGATGAAGAGCTGGCACAGGCTTCGCACGGGCTGGGCTACTATCTGCGCCAGCCGATTATCCTGGTGACCGCCTTCGCCTTTTTCTGCTACAACTATATCCTGTTCTTCTTCCTGAGCTGGTTCCCAGCCTATCTGGTACAGGCGCACAACCTGGATATCAAATCCATGAGTATGACCACGGTCATCCCGTGGATAGTGGGCTTCGTTGGGCTGGCGCTGGGCGGATTGATCTCTGATAAAATCTTTAAGGTCACCGGCAAGCTGCTGCTTTCAAGAAAAATTGTGCTGGTCGTGTCGCTATTGGCGGCCGCGCTCTGCGTCGCTTTCGCCGGCTCGGTAAAAGGGGTTTACCCGGCCGTTATCCTGATGTCGATTTCTCTCTTTTTCCTCTACATCACCGGTGCGATCTATTGGGCGATTATCCAGGACGTGGTGCATAAGAGCCGCGTCGGCAGCATCAGCGGCTTCATTCATCTGATCGGCAGCCTCTCTGGCATTATCGGCCCGGTGGTCACCGGCTATATCGTGCACCATACCGGCAAGTTTGACAGCGCTTTTGTGCTGGCTGGCGTGATTGCCGCCGTAGGTGCTGTGTTGGTGCTGCTGGTTATTAAGAGTCCTAAAGGCACCCCTACTCAGGTTTCCGTTTGAATGGCGCCATGGCGCCAGTTGATAAGGATTTATCATGCTACAGATCGATCGGCTACCCGCAGACACGGTTTTACCGCGTTACAATCGTAACGCGCTACGTACGCGCATCGTGCATTTTGGCTTCGGCGCTTTTCATCGCGCTCATCAGGCTGTTTGCACCGACAGGCTGGCCGCTGAGCAACAAAGCGACTGGGGCTATTGTGAATGCCAGCTTAATAGCGGCGAGTTGATCCACGCGCTGCGTCAGCAGGATTGCCTTTACAGCGTGACGGAAAAAAACGCTGACGAGCTACGCACTCGCGTCATTGGCGTAGTCAAAGAAGCACTTTTTGCGCGGGAGGACGGTGTTGAGCGTATTATCGCCGCGCTGAGCCAGCCTGACGTAGCCATTGTTTCTGCCACCATTACGGAAAAAGGCTATTGCTATCAGCCCGCCACCGGTGAGCTAAACCTGACGCACCCTTCGATCGTGCACGATCTGGCGGATCCTGAGCAGCCCGTTTCTTTTCCGGGGATAATCCTGACGGCCATCAGACGTCGGCGTGCGCTGGGCCTGCCGCCCTTTAGCGTCATGTCCTGCGATAATATGCCGGAAAATGGTCGGGTTACGCGCAATGTTATCATGCAGCTGGCGCAGCAGCAGGATCGGGAGCTGGCAGACTATATCAGCCGTCATATTACCTTTCCTTCAACGATGGTGGACCGCATTGTGCCAGCCATGACGCAGGAAGCCTTTGACGAGCTGAGCCGCAAGCTGGGCTGCACCGATCCGGTCGCCGTGGAGTGCGAACCTTTTTTCCAGTGGGTCATTGAGGATAATTTCGTCAATGGTCGCCCGGAGTGGGAGAAAGCGGGCGCGGAGCTGGTGGCGGACGTGCTGCCTTTTGAAGAGATGAAACTGCGCATGCTGAACGGCAGCCATTCGCTGCTGGCCTACCTTGGCTACCTTGCCGGTTATGAGCATATCAGCGACTGCATGGACGATCCTTACTATCTTAAGGCCGCACGCAGCCTGATGCTGGATGAGCAGGCCCCCACGCTGAGCACCCAAAATGTTGATCTGACGGCCTATGCGGATTCGCTGATCGCCCGCTATCGCAACCGGGCGATCAGGCATCGTACCTATCAGATAGCCACTGACGGCACGCAAAAACTGCCGCAGCGCTGGCTGGACAGTATCCGCTGGCAC
Organism: Erwinia sp.; assembly: GCA_003512805.1. Lineage (GTDB taxonomy): Bacteria > Pseudomonadota > Gammaproteobacteria > Enterobacterales > Enterobacteriaceae > Erwinia. Next base: position 2,974 of record DOOK01000104.1, read on the forward strand.
CTGGCTAACGGCAGCGATTTTACGCTGCTGGCGCTGGGCGTGGCGAGCTGGATACGCTTTGTCGGCGGCATGGATGAACAGGGCAAAACGACAGTCATTAACGATCCGCTCCGTGACGAGCTGGCACAGCGGGTAAGCGATAGTCAGGAAGGCGATGCACGCGTCGCTGCCCTGCTCTCGCTACGGGCAGTTTTCGGTGACGATCTCCCGGATAACTCGCTGTTCCGCCAAAAGGTCAGTCATAACTATCAATTGTTATTGAAAGCAGGTGCAAAAGAAACGGTCAGGCAGGTTGTTGGCTGACGCTGAGTGGCAAAAGAACTGGCGCTGGCGCAGCAGGCTGATTAGACTGGCTGTTTCCGGCGTCAGGCTCTACGACGCACTACTGAAATGAAAATTGCCGTATGTCTACTGCCTATATCATTACCGCCAGCGAACCCGTTAATCAGCAAATCTATCGTTTTCTACGCCAGGACATTGTGACCTGCGTGATTTCGCCGGGTGCCTTACTCTCTGAAAAAGACGTTTCTGCCCGTTTTGACGTCTCGCGTCAGCCCGTTCGGGAAGCCTTTATTAAGCTGGCCGAGGCCGGCCTGGTGCAGATTCTGCCGCAACGCGGTACTTTTGTCCGTAAGATCTCTGCCCGTCGAGTTGCTGACGGCCGTTTTATTCGCGAAGCGGTTGAAACAGCGGTAATACGACGCGCGGCGACGGAAGCGACTGCAGAGGCACTCGCCCTGCTTGAGCATAATTTGCGCCTGCAGAAATTATCCGCGGAGCGCAATGACAGTCAGGCGTTTTTACTGCTGGATGATGCGTTTCATCGCCTTATCGCGCAAAGCATTAACTGTGAACTGGCATGGGAAACGGTAGAAAATATTAAAGCAACGATGGATCGCGTGCGCTTCCTGACCCTCAGCAAAGTTTCGCCGCCGGAAAGCTTAATTCATCAGCATGAAGAAATATTGCAGGCGCTGTTGGCAAAAGACGCTGATGCCGCAGAACAGGCACTGCGGCGCCATTTGCAGGAGATGATTTTTTCTATCACGCCGATTGCAGAACAAAACAGCGAGTGGTTTGAACAGGATTAATCCTGTTACGCTGACGCCTCGTTGCGGCTGTCAGCAGGCCTCTCCGACAGGTGTCTTAACGCAAATCAACAAGGTAACTGCCCGACTGCTTGTAATGCCTTAATGTAAATCAACAGGGTGGCTGACCCGGCCGCTCGTGATGCCTTAACGCAAGATGCTGATGCCGCTTTTCACCCTGTTCTCGGTTTTTGCCCTACCACCAGCGGTAGAAATGATGCACCGGGCCACTACCGTTACCCACCTCCAGCGTATCTGCCTGCAGCAAGG
>DOOK01000472.1 GCA_003512805.1 Erwinia sp.
CCCATGGCCGCCATTATGTCGACGATCAATGCTCAGCTGCTGCAATCTTCCGCCACGATCGTAAAAGATCTCTTTTTGCGTGTACGTCCACAGCAAATGGACAATGAGCCGTTGCTCAGAAAGATTTCTGCGACCGTCACGCTGGTGCTGGGCCTGCTGCTGCTGCTGGCAGCATGGAACCCGCCGGACATGCTGATTTGGCTCAATCTACTGGCTTTCGGCGGGTTGGAAGCGGTATTTCTGTGGCCGCTGGTGCTGGGGTTATACTGGGAGAAAGCCAATGCTGCAGGCGCCCTTTGCAGTATGATCGGCGGCGCGGGCTGTTACACCCTGTTGGCCAGTTTTTCACTGCAGCTGTGGGGGTTTCATCCTATTGTGCCTTCGCTGCTGTTCAGCCTGGTTGCTTTTGCAATCGGCAATCGTTTTGGCCGCCCTGTCCGGCCATAGTCCTATTTGTTTGACTAAAGAGAATCGCAATGCCCTGGATACAAATGAAAATCAACACCACCGGCGCACAGGCCGAAGAACTGGGCGACGCGCTGATCGAGAACGGGGCTGTCTCGGTCACGTTTCAGGATACGCACGACAACCCGGTGTTTGAACCGTTGCCTGGTGAAACGCGTCTGTGGGGCGACACCGATGTGATTGGTCTGTTTGATGCCGAAACTGACATGCAGGACGTGATTGCCGGTCTGGAACACCATCCGCTACTCGGCAACGGTTTCCACCACAAAATTGAGCAGATTGAAGACAAGGACTGGGAGCGGGAATGGATGGAAAACTTCCATCCAATGCGTTTCGGCCAGCGCCTGTGGATTTGCCCGAGCTGGCGTGATGTGCCGGATCCAGATGCCGTTAACGTCATGCTGGATCCCGGCCTGGCGTTTGGTACCGGCACGCATCCCACCACATCCATGTGCCTGAGCTGGCTGGATGGACTGGACCTGGCAGGCAAAACCGTTATCGATTTTGGTTGCGGCTCCGGTATCCTGGCTATTTCGGCACTCAAGCTGGGCGCAGCGCAAGCTATTGGCATCGATATCGATCCGCAGGCGATTCAGGCCAGCCGTGACAATGCCGAGCGCAATGGCGTTTCGGAGCGTCTGTCGCTTTATCTGCCTCATGAGCAGCCTGAGAACCTCAGCGCCGACGTGGTGGTTGCCAATATCCTTGCTGGTCCACTGCGTGAACTGGCGCCGCTTATTAGCGTACTGCCGGTCTCCGGTGGTCATCTGGGGCTTTCCGGCGTGCTGTCGAGCCAGGCTGAAGGGGTATGCGAAGCCTATGCGGATAAGTTCACACTCGATCCCGTCGCAGAAAAAGAAGAGTGGTGCCGGATTACCGGTATACGCCGCTAAGCTCTCTGTTTCCAGGGAAGGATTCAGATAGATTTCTCTTACAATAAGCTTATCATCAGCAAGGTTATTTGCTCGTATCGATCATTTCCAGGGATAATGAAAATGAGAAAATATGCTTTGCTGTTCTCCTGCCTTGCCGCTCTGCCCGTCATGGCTGAACCTGCTATCCACTGGTCCTATGAAGGTCAGGGCTCACCCGAGCACTGGGCCGATCTCGGTCAGGCATTTCAGACCTGTAAAACCGGCCAGTATCAGTCTCCTGTCGATATTACCCAGGTCATTGACGGTAAACTGCCACCGTTAGGCATGAATTTCCATACTGATACCAGGACCATCGTTAACAATGGTCATACCGTCCAGGTTACCGTAAAAGACAGCGACGATTTTCTGCTTGATAACGACTCGTTTGTGCTTAAACAGTTTCACTTTCACGCCCCCAGTGAAAACCATCTTTTCGGCAAAGCCTATCCAATGGAAGCGCATTTCGTTCATGCCAACCAGCAGGGCGAACTGGCCGTGCTTGCCGTTATGTTCGAGCCTGGGCCAGAAAACAGCGCGCTTAAACCGCTGATTGCCTCTTTACCTGCCGAAGAAAATAACGTGGAAGCCATGAAGCAGAGCATGGACCTTGCCGCGCTTTTCCCCGCCACGAAGCATTATTATCGTTTTAGCGGATCGCTGACCACTCCGCCCTGCACGGAAGGCGTGCGCTGGCTGGTTCTGAAGCAGCCCGTTACGCTCTCTGCCGCCCAGCTGGCAGTTTTTGAACATGCCCTTAAACACGCTAACAATCGTCCCTTACAACCTCTGCACGGCCGTATAATTGTCGAATAGCTGAACAATGTTTCGCCATTTTTTCCAAATTTATGCCATTAACTGTTATGATCAGCCGCTGAAATATCGCAATTTAGAATGTTAACTGCTTCACAAAAAAAGAAAAATATTTGTTCATAATTTAATCATTAACATTCAATGTGCTGTTAAATAAGGATATTTATTTGTGACCCTCTGTTCCAGAGCGCAGAATGCCGGTTTTCAGGGGAGATTGTTCAAAGTTTGGCCTTTCATCTTATGAAAAAAATGCGTAATATACGCCGCCTTGCGAACACACTATGGTCACTTTTTTTTCATGCGCATAGGAAACCACCAGCTTCGCAATCGCCTGATTGCAGCACCAATGGCCGGAATTACCGACAGGCCTTTCCGGACGCTTTGTTATGCAATGGGCGCTGGTATGACCGTATCGGAGATGCTGTCGTCGAACCCGGAAGTCTGGGCCAGCGACAAATCCCGACTGCGTATGGTACACAGTGATGAGCCCGGTATTCGTACCGTGCAGATTGCCGGTT
>DOOK01000452.1 GCA_003512805.1 Erwinia sp.
CGCTGCCCACCGACCACGTCGAACGAAAATGTCGATCCCGCGCCGCTACACTGTTGCTCATAAACCCGTGCGGCTGGCGAACCGGCTTCCAGAAACGGCAGATAGTGCAGTTTTTCAATTTTTTCATGCGAATGCAGAAATGCGGCTACGGCGGCAGCATTATCGTTGGCGCGCTCCATACGCAGCGACAGCGTTTCCAGCGAGCGGCCAATCATCCAGCAGGAATGGGGATCGAGCTGGGTGCCGATCGCGCTGCGCAATGCTTTGATTTGCTTAATCAGCGCCTTGCTGCCCATCACCGCTCCGGCAATTAAGTCGGAATGCCCGCCGACATACTTGGTCAGAGAGTACAGCGAAAGATCCGCGCCGTGCTCAATCGGACGCTGGAAAACCGGCCCGAGCAACGTGTTGTCGCAGGCAATAACCGGACGATGCTTCTGATGGCGTGCTATTTCATCCGCTACGCGTTTTATCAGCGCAATATCGACCAGGCTGTTAGTGGGGTTAGCGGGCGATTCGATCAGGATCACCGAGACGCGCCCCTGTTCCATTGCTGCGTGGGCTGCCGCCCGAACCGAGTCCTCATCAACGCCGTCGGCAAACCCCACCGACGCCACGCCGAGTCGGCGAAAGGTTTTAGTCAGCAGCGTTTCGGTGCCGCCATATAAAGGCTGCGAATGCAGAACAACATCACCAGGCTCGATAAAGGCCAGCAGCGCGGTAGAAATGGCTGACATACCGGAAGAGAACAGCGCCGCACTTTCGGTTCGTTCATAAATCGCCAGCCGATCTTCAACGATTTCGCTATTGGGGTGGTTAAAGCGTGAATAAACCAGCCCGTTCCCTTCGCCTTCCGGCGGCTCGCGGCGGCCAGAGACGTAGTCGAAAAAGTCGCGGCCTTCCTCGGCGCTGGTAAATATAAAGGTCGACGTCAAAAAGACCGGCGGTTTGACCGCGCCCTCGGACAGGGCAGGATCGTAACCGTAGTTGAGCATTTGCGTCTCAGGTTGCAATTCGCGCCTGCCGAGATGCGTTTTCTTTGAATGTTGCGTCGCCATACTTTCTCCAGCCTGCAGCACAGGCACTAGCAGCTCATTTTTAGCTTAAGCTAGCACGGCGACCGCCACGCTCTTAAATGAATTAAAATTCTATTATTAGAACTTTATGCGAGATCAATCACTGAGAGCTTGCCAGACAGACAGACGTATGTCCGCACCGCCAGCTCTGCTGTGGCAGAGTCACCGACGGCTGCAAAAAATGTGGTAAACTTCGCTGCTTCTTCTAAGCCACCGACGATATTGACACAACCTATGAAACACACTGTAGAAGTCATGATCTCTGAACAAGAGATTGCCAAACGCATCGCTGAACTGGGCCAGCAAATCACCGACAGCTACCGCGACAGCGGCAGCGAAATGGTGCTGGTTGGCCTGCTGCGTGGTTCCTTTATGTTTATGGCGGATCTCTGCCGCAAGATTGAGGTATCACACGAGGTCGATTTTATGACGGCTTCCAGCTACGGCAGCGGCATGTCCACCACGCGTGATGTGAAAATCCTTAAGGATTTGGATGAGGATATCCGTGGCAAAGATGTTCTGATCGTGGAAGATATTATTGATTCCGGCAATACGCTGAGCAAAGTGCGGGAAATCCTGCGTCTGCGCGAGCCGAAGTCGCTGGCGATCTGTACGCTGCTGGATAAGCCTGAACGGCGGGAAGTTGACGTGCCGGTGGAATACGTGGGCTTCACTATTCCTGATAAATTCGTAGTGGGCTACGGTATCGACTATGCCCAGCGCTATCGCCATCTGCCTTACGTAGGCCACGTGGTGATGCTGGAAGAGTAACGCTCACCGCACGATCGACTAAGGCCGGTTCTCCCGGCCTGATATATGATGCTGCCCGGGGATCAGCTCGGGTTTTCCAAGCCTTTCAGCGCGTTAGCGATACCTTTATGATGACGTTCTTCAAGGACGTCCATGCTGGAAGCACCGACTTCCAGATCGTGCAGGTGTCCATCCTGAATACCGTAAACCCAGCCGTGAATTTTGACATTCTGGCCGCGCTTCCATGCTGACTGCATGATGGTGGAGTGTCCCAGGTTATAAACCTGCTCGATCACGTTGATTTCACAAAGTTTGTTAAAACGCTCTTCCGGTGTCGGCAGCTGCTTCAATGACGAACTATGCTTGTACCACAGATCGCGGATATGCAGCAGCCAGTTGTTGATCAGACCCAACTCCGGGTTCTCGACCGCTGCCTGCACGCCGCCGCAGCCGTAGTGACCGCAGATAATGATGTGCTCCACCTGCAGAACTTCCACAGCGTACTGAACAACCGAAAGGCAGTTCAGATCGGTGTGGATAACCAGGTTAGCCACGTTGCGATGAACGAACAGTTCGCCCGGCTCCAGGCCGGTCAGCCGTTCGGCTGGTACACGGCTGTCAGAACAGCCAATCCAGAGAAAACGCGGCTTTTGCGCCAGTGACAGGCGTTCAAAAAAGGCCGGGTTTTCTTCTTTCAGCAGGCGAGACCACTCGCGGTTGTTACTAATGAGAGTATCAATATCTTTCATTTTTATAGCGCCATAACTTGATATGCGTGGCAGTAATATAGGCCATCAAACTGTGATTTAAAACGCTAAACAAGAAATCCATACAAAACAGGGCAATCCTTTACCTATGACTTATGCACTGGAACTCGAAAAGCTGACCAAAACCTATGCAGGTGGCGTTCAGGCCTTGAAAGGAATCGATCTTAACGTGGAAGCAGGCGATTTCTATGCGCTGCTCGGCCCCAACGGCGCCGGCAAATCCACCACGATTGGTATTATCAGCTCGCTGGTCAATAAAACGGCCGGCAAAGTGCGGGTGTTTGGCTATGACCTGCAGCAGGATGTGGTCAACGCCAAGCGCCAGCTGGGCCTGGTGCCGCAGGAATTTAACTTTAACCAGTTTGAAACCGTGCTGCAGATTGTGGTCAGCCAGGCGGGGCTTTACGGCGTTGAGAAAAAAGAGGCGCTGCTCCGCTCGGAAAAATATTTAAAGCAGCTCGATCTGTGGGACAAGCGCAACGAACGCGCCCGGATGCTTTCCGGCGGCATGAAACGCCGTTTGATGATCGCCCGCGCCCTGATGCACGAGCCAAAGCTGCTTATTTTGGATGAGCCGACCGCCGGGGTGGATATCGAACTGCGTCGCTCCATGTGGAGCTTTTTGCAGGATCTTAACGCGAAAGGCACCACCATTATTCTGACCACCCACTACCTGGAAGAGGCGGAGATGCTTTGCCGTAATATCGGCATTATTCAGCATGGCCGACTGGTGGAAAACACCACCATGAAAGGCCTGCTGGCAAAGCTGAAATCAGAAACCTTTATCTTTGACCTGGCGGCGAAAAGCCCGCTGCCCGCGCTGGAGGGGTTCCAGTACCGGCTGGTAGATACCTCCACGCTGGAAGTGGAAGTCATGCGCGAGCAGGGGCTGAACAGCGTTTTCAGCCAGCTCAGCCAGCAGGGCGTTAAGGTATTAAGTATGCGCAACAAGGCTAACCGCCTTGAGGAGCTGTTTGTAGACCTGGTGAACGGTCGCAAAGGAGAAAAAGCATGACACATCTGTACTGGGTTGCCCTGAAAAGTATCTGGGGAAAAGAGATTAACCGTTTTGCCCGAATCTGGATCCAGACGCTGGTACCGCCGGTTATCACCATGACGCTCTACTTTATTATCTTTGGCAACCTGATCGGCTCCCGTATCGGCGATATGCATGGCTTCAGCTATATGCAGTTTATCGTGCCGGGCCTGATTATGATGGCGGTGATCACGAATGCCTATGCCAACGTGGCGTCCTCTTTTTTCAGCTCTAAATTTCAGCGCAATATTGAAGAGTTACTGGTCGCGCCAGTTCCGACGCACGTAATCATTGCGGGTTATGTCGGCGGTGGCGTAGCGCGCGGCGTGTGCGTGGGCATTCTGGTGACCGCCGTGTCGCTGTTCTTTGTGCCTTTTCATGTGCACTCCTGGCTGATGGTGGCGGTCACGCTGCTGCTGACGGCGATCCTGTTTTCGCTGGCGGGCCTGCTGAACGCGGTTTTTGCTAAAACCTTTGACGATATCAGCCTGATCCCGACCTTTGTGCTGACGCCACTGACCTACCTGGGCGGCGTGTTCTATTCGCTGACGCTGCTGCCGCCGTTCTGGCAGATGGTGTCGAAGCTGAACCCGATTGTGTACATGATCAGCGGCTTCCGCTTCGGCTTTTTGGGCATTTCCGACGTTCCTGTGATCTTTACCCTGGCGGTGCTGGTGGCGTTTATCGCGGTGTTTTACATCCTGGTCTGGTGGTTAATCCAGCGTGGAAGAGGGCTGCGTACCTAAAGATTTGCGTATCCCTTCCCGCAATGGGAAGGGATAAGCCGGACAACGTTGCTGAGCGGAGCCTGTCTGTAAAGCGTAACCGCAGTCAGCAAAACCGCTTCCCCGCATTATTTGATATCCATCACTAAAAATAAGAAAACTGTATTCCTCTGCAAACTTTCCCTTCCCGGATGCCACTCAATCCTATCGCGAGCACGTTGTACGGGTATTGAGTATGGCCGGTGTTGTCACGATAAATCAGCAGGTCATAAGCCTGTTATCTTTGACTCATCTCGGGATCAAATTTATGTCAGGTATAAATGCACTACCTTCTACCTTAACCACCGCCGCTCACTCTTCAGGCCAGGCAACTTCCAGTCAGGAGGCTCGCGCCCGGGGTGCCGGCGGGGCAGGCCCTTCTACGGCGGTGACCACACCGGAAGACGCTGCACGCGAACGGGCCATTGACAATATGGTTACCCAGCTCAATCACTATTTTCCCGGCAGTGACGGATTACAAGCGCTGGTGCGGGATCGGGCTACAGAGCTGCACGATATGGAGGAAACATCCCATGACGTGGCTGAAAATATGGCTAAAGGGCAGCAACTGGATTTAATTAGCGAGGCGGCAGGCAACGCGGTGAAAGCATTCCCTTTTGCCATCTCGGGTTATGCCTCAGGCGCGCTCAAACTGGCGGCCGGTATTGACGGTGCTTCTCCGGGCTCAGAAGCCCTGGCCGGTGCCGTGGATGGCGCAACGGCGATGGTGATGAAAGCGGTGGGGGATAAAGTTTTTGCTAACACCACAAAAGATACGCTGTGGCTGGCCGCGGACGCCGAAAAGCTGGAACCGGAAATGCAGGAGGTGCTGAAAAAACGTCAGGGCCTGGGAGAGAGCCTGAAACTGGCCCCGCTGGGAAGCCAGGGATTTAACGGCCGTAATGCCGTCGTGGGCGCGGTGGCAGTAGCATCGCACAATAATCCTCAGGCGGTATCCCATACCAGCAACGTGCTGAGCCTGGCGGCAGGCGCAGCGGGCGGCGTCCTGACCAACAAATTCAGCGCTTCTCACGGCCCTGAATACCTGTTGGGACGGACCGACTGGAAAGCGCAATATAACGCATTGAAAGCAACCAGCGTAAAGCAGCAGGTCATGTCCGGCGGCGCGGAAAGGCTGAAAACGCTGCTGCTTAGCGTGATGACGCCGCGCAATTACGCCAAAGGCGTACTGAATATTGCTTCGGGAAACATGGTGTCGGAAATTGGTACTTTAGCCTTGTCGTTGGC
>DOOK01000310.1:0-1355 GCA_003512805.1 Erwinia sp.
GGCCACTGACTCAGTAGCTTTCAGCGGAGGAGACGAAAGCTGCATACCGCGATTCAGCAACCCAGGCCCCGGCGCGGAAGCATGCCAGGCACCGCTCGCGGCCAGCGCCAGCTGCGGCAGACAGCACAGAAACAGCAGCGCTTTTTTCATCAATGACCACCGATAGTCGACGTCATGCGGATCTGACGATTGTCGGTCAGCTCCAGGTTAGAAATCACCATCAGCTGCGGCAGATTGCGCCGCAGGAAGCGGGCCAGCAGCGCGCGTAGCGGATGGTTAACCAGCAGTACCGGCGGTGCACCCAGCGATTCCTGATGCATCAACGCCCCCTGCGCCTGCGCCAGCAAACGATCCGCCAGGCCCGGTTCCAGGCCGCCGCCGCCCTGCAGCGCCTGCAGCAGCAGACGTTCCAGCGTGGTATCCAGCCCGATAACCTGCACTTCACCATTGCCCGGATACCATTGCTGAGTAATGGCCCGGCCCAGCGCCACACGCACTACCGAGGTCAGCTCGTGCGGATCGGTCTGTACGGTGGCGTGTTCCGCCAGCGTTTCAATAATGGTACGCATATCACGGATGGAGACGCGTTCCGACAGCAAATTCTGCAACACTTTGTGCAGCGTGGTCAGGGTGATCACGCCTGGGATCAAATCTTCCGTCAGCTTCGGCATATCCTGGGTAACGCGATCCAGCAGTTGCTGCGCTTCCTGACGGCCAAACAGTTCGCTGGCGTACTGACCAATCAGATGGTTCAGGTGCGTGGCTACTACGGTACTCGCTTCCACTACGGTATAACCCTGGATTTGCGCCTGCTCTTTCAGCGCGCTGTCGATCCAGATAGCGGCCAGGCCAAAGGCTGGATCCACCGTCACTTCACCCGGTAAGGTGCCTGCGGCGGTGCCGGGGTTAATGGCCATCCAGCGGCCCGGATAGGCGTCACCGCTGCCAATTTCCACGCCTTTCATCAGGATGCGATAACGGGCCGGCGGCAGTTCCATGTTGTCGCGAATATGCACCACCGGCGGCAGAAAGCCCATCTCCTGCGCGAATTTCTTACGGATGCTGCGAATACGTCCCAGCAGTTCGCCATCCTGGGTATTGTCTACCATCGGGATCAGGCGATAGCCGACTTCCATGCCCAGGGTGTCTTCCAGCTGTACGTCGGTCCAGGAGGCTTCCATGTTAACCGGCGTTTCGGTGCTTTTTACCATGCTGCTCTGCGGCGCGGCTTTCGGCTTCGTCTCCTGACCACGCATATACCAGGCCAGGCCCAGCAGTGCGGCGGTAAACAGCAGGAACACCAGGTTTGGCATGCCCGGGATCAGACCCAGTAAACCCAGCACGCCTGCACTCAG
>DOOK01000310.1:1430-2913 GCA_003512805.1 Erwinia sp.
AGCATCATCACGCGTGGATTTTTAAACAGCTGGGTAACCATCTGCTCGCCGACATCCTGGTCGGTCGCTACGCGGGTAACGATAACACCGGCTGCGGTTGAGATAACCAGTGCCGGGATCTGGGCAACCAGACCGTCACCGATGGTCAGCAGCGTATAGCTTTCCGCCGCGTGGCCCACGTCCAGACCGTGCTGCACCACGCCCACCAGCAGGCCGCCGATGACGTTGATGACCATGATCATGATACCGGCGATGGCATCGCCGCGAACGAACTTACTCGCACCGTCCATCGAACCGTAGAAGTCCGCTTCCTGGGTCACTTCAGCACGGCGCTTTTTCGCTTCGTCTTCGCCAATCAAACCGGCGTTAAGGTCGGCGTCAATCGCCATCTGCTTACCGGGCATCCCGTCCAGCACGAAACGTGCGCCCACCTCAGCGATACGGCCAGCACCTTTGGTGATAACCATAAAGTTGATGATCACCAGGATGATAAAGACCACGATACCGATAGCGAAGTTGCCGCCCACCAGGAAGTGGCCGAAAGCTTCAACCACGCGTCCCGCGGCACCCGCCCCCGTATGCCCTTCCATCAGGATAATACGGGTTGAGGCAACGTTCAGCGCCAGGCGCAACAAGGTAGAGAAGAGCAAAATGGTAGGAAACGCGGCGAATTCCAGCGTTTTCTGGGTAAACATCGCTACCAGCAGCACCATTATCGACAGCGCGATATTAAAGGTGAACAGCAGATCGAGGATGAACGGCGGCAATGGCAGTACCATCATCGCCAGGATCATCATAATCAATACCGGCCCGGCCATAATCTGCCATTGGGTATCTTTAAAATTCGGTAAGCGTAACAATGTGGCCAGGTTCGCCATCAGTCTTTCTCTCCAGAGCCAAAGTCCAGCGCTTCCGGCACCGGTAAATTAGCAGGTTTTTTCGGAGCCAGGCCGCCTTCCAGCTTCCAGCGACGGAGCTGCCAGACCCAGGCCAACACTTCTGCAACAGCCGCATATAACGTACCGGGAATATGCTGGCCAATTTCACTGTGTCGATAGAGCGCACGCGCCAGTGGCGGGGCCTCCAGGACAGGTATACGGTGTTCTTTCCCTAATTCACGAATACGCAGCGCCACCTCGCCTGCACCTTTCGCCACGACTTTCGGCGCGCTCATTTTCCGTTCGTCATACTGTAAGGCGACGGAATAGTGCGTCGGGTTGGTGACGATAACGTCTGCTTTCGGTACATCTGCCATCATGCGTCGTCGAGCGGCGGCGCGCATCTGTTGACGGATACGCCCCTTAACGTGCGGATCGCCTTCCTGCTGTTTATATTCATCACGGATTTCCTGGCGGGTCATGCGCAGCCCTTTGTAGTAGCTGTACAGCTGCCAGAACACGTCAAAGCCCACCATCGGCGACAGCCCCAGCACCACCAACACGCAGCACATCGCGATCATGTTCAGCGAGCTGGCCAGGGCGGT
>DOOK01000006.1:0-1125 GCA_003512805.1 Erwinia sp.
TCTTCCGATCTTAGGGGAGGGATAACGCGTGGCGTCATAACTGGCCAGATAGTCTGATTCTGAAAGCATACGCTTTTCCATAAGTAATTGTCGCTAAGACATTTTAGCATCACAGGGTTAAAGCCTGCAATATATAGCCACCCCTTCATCTTTAATTCCTTTATAATCAATATATTAATCAGATTGGCTGACGCAGGCGTAAATTTCACTTGCTAAAAAGTGTCATAGGGACAATTATATAAGTGTCACAAGGACATTAACTGAGCCGGAGGAAAAAATATGCAGCTGGAACTCTTTCTTGATGGAAAAAAAGTCGCGCTGGAAACGGGGCGCTTTCCCGATGGCGCCGTCCGCGCACGTCTGCTACCCCCGCTGCTTCCTCAGGCGGAAAAACTGGTTGCTCGTGCGACGGGTATGCGCAACATGGACGATTTGATGCTGCTGGCGCAGGTTATGGATGCCGCCCGCAGACGTTATGACCTGCAATGGACCACGCTGGAACTGCCCTGGCTGCCCTATGCCCGCCAGGATCGCCACATGCAGGAAGGCGATAGCTTTGCCCTGAAACTCTTTGCCGGTTTCCTGAACCAGCTTGGCTTCAATCGGGTGCAGGTGCTGGATCCCCACAGCGATGTGGCGGATGCCGTGATCAATAATATGGTGTCTGTTCCGCAGCACCTCTGCCTGCAACAGAGCGCGAGCCTGGTGGCAAAATTACAAAACGGCATGATGCTGCTGGCACCGGACGCGGGCGCATTAAAAAAAATTCATGCAGTGGCGCAGCAGGTAAAAGCCCACGAATACGGTATCCTGGGTAAACATCGCGACTTAAGCAGCGGTGCACTGAGCGGTTTTTCTCTGCTGCAGGGTGACGTTGCCGGGAAAGACGTGCTGATAGCTGACGATTTATGCGATGCAGGCGGCACCTTTATTGGCTCGGCGGCTGTGCTGCGTGAGGCAGGCGCGCGTTCTGTCAGCTTGTATGTTACCCATGGTCTGTTTACGCGAGGCGTCGAAGCGCTGTTGGAGCAGGGTATTGACCATATCTGGACGACCACTTCTGTAGCCGATCCGGCGATTGCCGGTGAACGTGTAGAGCTAATTGATATTAAAACTATTTACGAC
>DOOK01000006.1:1329-7646 GCA_003512805.1 Erwinia sp.
AACGAGGGTACAGCCCATGCGCATTAATCCTGTTCTGGCTATCGACGGCTATAAAACATCACATCGCGAACAGTATCCACAGGGAACCAGCCGCATTTATTCAAATTTTACGCCGCGTGGTAACCGCTTCTTTACCTCGCCGATGGCGGACGACAGGCTGGTATTCTTTGGATTACAGGGTTTTTTACAGTGGTTTATGATCGATCTGTTTAACGACGCGTTTTTTGCCCGACCTGAAGCCGAAGTGGTGACAGAGTACCAGCAGCTGATGGACAGCTATTTGGGCAAAGAGCGTATCGATGTGGAGCATATCCGCGCGCTGCATCGCCTGGGCTATCTGCCGCTGGAAATCAAAAGTCTGGATGAAGGCAGTAAGGTGCCAATGAAAGTGCCTGTCCTGACCATTACCAACACCGTTGATGACTTTTTCTGGCTGGTCAATTATCTGGAAAGCGTGATGTCAGCAGAATTATGGAAAGCCTCGACCAACGCCACTATCGCACACCATTACCGGCTGGTCTGCGAGCGTTGGGCTGAGCTGACCTGTGATGACACCAGCCATCTTGATTTTCAATGCCATGATTTTTCGCTGCGGGGAATGTCCGGACTGCATGATGCCGCTCAGGCGGGCGCGGGTCATCTGCTGAGCTTTACCGGTACCGACAGCATTCCGTCGATTCTCTACCTTCGTCAGTACTACACGCCGCCCAAAGACTACTTTATCGCGGGCAGTATTCCGGCGACGGAGCACAGCGTGATGTGTATGGGGGAAGAGCAGGGCGAAATCGCCACGTTTCGGCGATTAATTAGCGAACTCTATCCACAGGGCTTTGTTTCCATCGTGTCGGATACCTGGGACTACTGGAAAGTGCTTACCGAATACAGCCGCGAGCTGAAAACGGAAATCATGGCGCGGGAAGGGCGTCTGGTCTTCCGCCCGGACAGTGGCGATCCGGTTGAGATCCTGTGCGGAACCGGCGACGACACCGATCGCGACCCGGCACGCACGCCACAACAGAAAGGCTCCGTAGAAGTCCTGTGGGAGATTTTCGGCGGTACGGTTAACGAGAAGGGCTACCGGGTGTTAGACAGCCATGTAGGGCTGATCTATGGCGATTCGATTACGCTGGAGCGAGCCAATCTGATCCTGGCGCGCCTGGAGGCAAAAGGCTTTGCCAGCAGCAACGTGGTGTTCGGCGTCGGCTCTTACACTTACCAATACAGCACCCGCGATACTTTCGGTTTTGCGATGAAGGCGACCTGGGGTGAGGTAAAAGGCATTGAGCGTGAAATTTTCAAGCAGCCAAAAACCGACAGCGGCCTGAAAAAATCCGCCAGAGGACTCCTGCGGGTCGAGCGGGATAGCGCGGGGGAATATTACCTGTTGGATCGGCAGACTCGGGAGCAGGAACAGGGTGGCGAACTGAAAACCCGTTTTTTAAACGGCACCCTGCTTAATCAGGAAGCATTGCCAGCGCTGCGCCAACGTCTGGCGGGCAAGTAAGTGAGTCGGGAGAAAATGTTTTTTCTCCCGACTCCTTTTTACGAAGCCAGCATAGCTTCCAGCTGTTCCTGCGCGTCCAGCCAGGCCATCTCACATTCCTCCAGCGCGGATTTTGCTTCGGCCTGCTGTTGCAGCGCCGCCGTAAGATCCGCTTTGCGGCTTTGATCGTAAAGCGCGGTATCGGCCAGCTTTGTTTCCGCATCGGCCAGCGTGGCGTTGAATTTCTCCATCTGCTTTTCCAGCTTTTCGATCTGCTTGCGCAGCGGCTGCGTTTGCGTGCGCAGTTCGGCTTCACGGCGCTTCTGATCTTTTCTGGCCTGTGCGCTGTTGCCGCTTTCCTGTTTCGGTTCGGCGGCAGCGCTGGTCTGCTTTTGCAGGTCGCTCAGCCACTGCTGATAATCTTCCAGATCGCCGTCAAACGCTTCGACTTTGCCGTCGTGAACCAGATAGAGATCGTCCGTGGTGGAACGCAGTAAATGGCGATCCTGCGAAACCACCACCAGCGCGCCTTCAAAATCGATCAGCGCTTCGGTCAGTGCCTGACGCATATCCAAATCAAGGTGGTTGGTCGGTTCATCCAGCAGCAGAAGATTTGGGCGCTGCCAGACAATCAGCGCCAGCACCAGCCGCGCTTTTTCACCGCCGGAGAAGCGCTCGGTCTGCTCCGTAACTTTATCACCCTGAAAACCAAAGCCGCCCAGATAGTCGCGCAGCTGCTGCTCCAGCACTTTTGGCGCCAGCCGTACCAGATGCTGCAGCGGCGATTCATCTGCCCGTAAGAATTCCAGCTGATGCTGGGCGAAGTAGCCAAGTTTGATGCCTTTCGCCAGGCCGATATCGCCTTTTAGCGGCGCCAGCTCACCGGCCAGCAATTTAATCAGCGTGGATTTACCGGCACCGTTGCGGCCCAACAGGCCAATGCGCGAGCCGGGCACCAGGTTCAGCTTGATGGAATCCAGAATAACGCGGTCGGCATAGCCAGCGCTGACTTTTTCCATCTTCAACAGCGGGTTAGGCAAACTTTCCGGCTCGCGGAAGCTAAAAGTAAACGGATTATCGACGTGCGCGGGCGCAATCAGCTCCATACGCTCCAGCATTTTAATACGGCTTTGCGCCTGCTTTGCCTTACTGGCCTTGGCCTTAAAGCGGTCAATAAAACTTTGCAGGTGCGCTACTTTCTGCTGCTGGTTTTCGAACATTGACTGCTGCTGCGCCAGTTTGGTGGCGCGCTGGATCTCAAACGAGCTGTAGTTGCCGGTATATTCGAAGATCGACTGCTGTTCGATATGCAAGATTTTATCCACCACGGGGTCCAGGAAGTCGCGGTCGTGGGAGATCAGGATCAGCGTGCCCTGATAGCTTTTCAGCCAGCGCTCCAGCCAGATCACCGCGTCCAGATCGAGGTGGTTGGTGGGTTCGTCAAGCAGCAGCAGGTCAGAACGACAGATCAGCGCCTGCGCCAGATTCAGGCGCATCCGCCAGCCTCCGGAGAAATCGCTGACCGGCCGCTGCAGCTGCTCCTGAGAAAAGCCCAAACCGTTAAGCAGGCTGGCGGCGCGTGACTGTATTGTCCATGCCTGAACGGCGTCCAGCTTGCCGTGCAGCGTGGCGATAGCGTGGCCGTCGTCGTTCTCGTTGGCCTTTGCCAGGTCTGCCTGCAGCTGACGATACTCGCGATCGCCATCAATGACATATTCGATAGCAGGCATATTAAGCGCAGGCGTTTCCTGATTAACCCAGGCCAGCGACCAGCTGCCCGGATAGGTAAAGCTGCCCGCATCAGCGCTTATCTCGTTCTTAAGCAGCGACAGCAGCGTGGATTTACCGCAGCCGTTCTTGCCCACCAGCCCCACTTTCTGACCGGGATTGATGGTAGCGGAAGCGTTATCCAGCAGGACGCGAACGCCGCGTCGGATTTGTAACGATGAGAAGAGAATCATAAGCGCCGTAATAACCAGGATATGTTAAATTGAACCATCATAAATGCGTTGCGGAATGCACAATTTCGCAGTGTCGAGCATGGTAGCGGAATTTCCCCGCCATGACGACGATTTGGAGGGGATTGATGTTGCAGCCGCCCAAAGTTTTGCTGCTCTATGCTCACCCGGAATCCCAGGACTCGATTGCCAATCGGGTATTACTGGAGCCGGCCAAAGCATTACCTAACGTGACCGTTCACGACTTATACGCGCACTATCCAGACTTTTTTATTGATATTTATTACGAACAGCAACAGCTGCGCGATCATGACATCATCGTGTTTCAACATCCGCTTTACACCTACAGCTGTCCCGCGCTGCTAAAAGAGTGGCTGGACCGCGTGCTGTCGCGCGGCTTTGCCAGCGGGCCAGGCGGCAACGTGCTGGAAGGAAAATACTGGCGTAGCGTCGTGACCACTGGCGAACCGGAAACGGCCTATCACCAGGAAGGGCTTAATCGCTATCCGCTGTCGGATATCATGCGGCCATTTGAGCTGACGGCGCAAATGTGCCGGATGCACTGGCTCACGCCGATGATTATTTATTGGGCGCGTCGGCAGACGCCGGAAATGATGAAAAATTACGCGCGAGCTTACAGCGACTGGCTGGCGTCACCTTTGCCTTACGGAGGCACCTGAATGGAAGGACAAACCCTGCTCACGGCTGGTGTGGTCTATCTTTTTGCGGCAGTTATCGCCGTTCCGATCGCGGCCCGTCTTGGCATTGGGGCCGTGCTGGGCTATCTGCTGGCCGGTATTGCTATTGGGCCATGGGGATTGGGCTTTATCAGCGACGTAGAAGAAATCCTGCATTTCTCCGAACTTGGCGTCGTTTTCCTGATGTTTATTATCGGGCTGGAACTGAATCCTTCCAAGCTTTGGGAACTGCGGCGCTCTATTTTCGGCGTGGGCGCAGCCCAGGTGATTTTCAGCGCGGCGATCCTGGGCGGCCTGCTCTGGCTGACCGATTTCTCCTGGCAGGCGGCCATGATTGGCGGCCTTGGCCTGGCGATGTCGTCTACGGCGATGGCGCTGCAGCTGATGAGCGACAAAGGCATGAAGCGCAATGAATCCGGCCAGCTGGGCTTTTCGGTGCTGCTGTTCCAGGATCTGGCCGTGATCCCGGCCCTGGCACTGGTGCCGCTGCTGGCAGGGGGCGACAGTGGCCATACCGACTGGATGAAAGTCGGCATGAAAGTACTGGCGTTTGCCGGCATGTTGGTAGGGGGGCGTTTTCTGCTGCGGCCGATTTTTCGCTTTATTGCCGCTTCTGACGTGCGGGAAGTCTTTACCGCTGCCGCCTTGCTGCTGGTGCTGGGATCGGCGTTGTTTATGGATGCGCTGGGCCTGTCGATGGCGCTGGGCACGTTTATCGCGGGCATTCTGCTGGCGGAAAGTGAATACCGGCACGAGCTGGAAGTCGCTATCGATCCTTTTAAAGGACTGCTGCTGGGGCTGTTCTTTATCTCCGTAGGCATGGCGCTGAATCTGGGCGTGCTCTATACCCACATCGTCGAAATTTTGGTTGGCGTGGTGTTGCTGGTGGCGATCAAAGCGGGCGTGCTTTATCTGCTGTCACGGATTTTCGGCCTGCGCAGTTCTGAACGGTTACAGTTCTCGGCGGTATTGAGTCAGGGCGGTGAGTTCGCATTTGTGCTCTTTTCAGCTGCCTCTTCAGCAAAACTCTTCAGCGGCGACCAGATGCCGTTGCTGCTGGTGACGGTCACGCTGTCGATGATGACCACGCCGCTGCTGATGCAAAGCGTGGATAAGATTCTGGCGAAGCGGTTTAACGATGGCGACGACAGCGACGAGAAGCCTTTTGTCGAAGACGACAAGCCGCAGGTCATCGTGGTGGGGTTTGGCCGTTTCGGTCAGGTAGTGGCGCGTTTGCTGATGGCAAATGAAAAGCGAATTACGGTGCTGGAACGCGATATCAGTGCGGTCAGCCTGATGCGCACCTATGGTTATAAAGTATACTATGGTGATGCCACCGAGCTGGAGCTGTTGCGCGCCGCAGGCGCAGAAACGGCGCAGTCTATCGTTATTACCTGCAATGGGCCGGAAGACGCGATGGAAATCGTGCGGCTCTGCCAGCATCATTTTCCACATCTGCAAATCCTGGCACGAGCGCGTGGCCGTGTAGAGGCGCATGAGCTGCTCCAGGCAGGCGTCACCCAGTTCTCGCGTGAAACTTTCTCCAGTGCGCTGGAGCTTGGCCGCAAAACGCTGATGTCGCTGGGCATGCATCCCCATCAGGCTTTTCGCGCGCAGCAGCATTTCCGCCGTCTTGATATGCGAATGTTGCGCGAACTGATGCCAAACCTCGGTGACAGCCAGCAAATTTCCCGCGTGAAAGAAGCCAGGCGAGAGCTGGAAGATATTTTCCAGGCCGAAATGCGGCGTGAAAAGCGCCAGTTTGACGGCTGGGATGAATCAGAATAGGGCGGGGCGAAAGCCTTTTACTGAGCCGACATCGCTTTGCCTGGCAGAGCGTTGTCTTTTATTTAATCGGAAAACCTATGCGTAAAAGATTTATTGCCGGAGCGACTTGTCCTAAGTGCCAGGCTAAAGATACCCTTGCTCTGTGGGTTGAAAATAATGTCGATGTGGTTGAGTGCGTTAAGTGTGGTCATCAGATGCGCGAAGCAGATAAGCACGTGCGTGATGAAGTTCGCACTAATGAGCAAGTCATCGGAATTTTTCATCCCGAGTAGCGTTATCGCTCAGCTTTTTTTAAGCTGTATCTTACAGCGGCGTTGAAATCCATTACAATCAGCGCAAACTCAGAGCTTGCCGGCAAATCCGCCGATGTTTCAAGCTCTCAACGGTTAG
>DOOK01000006.1:7905-8517 GCA_003512805.1 Erwinia sp.
TGAAAGTAGCAAAAGACCTGGTAGTCAGCCTGGCATATCAGGTACGTACGGAAGACGGTGTGATGGTTGATGAGTCTCCGGTGACCGCACCGCTGGACTATCTGCACGGTCATGGTTCCCTGATTTCTGGTCTGGAAAAAGCGCTGGAAAATCACGAAGCCGGCGACAAATTTGAAGTGCATATCGCCGCTGACGAAGCTTACGGTCAGTATGATGACAACCTGGTGCAGCGTGTGCCAAAAGACGTCTTTATGGGCGTTGACGAGCTGCAGGTTGGCATGCGTTTCCTGGCGGAAACCGATCAGGGCCCGGTCCCGGTTGAAATCACCGAAGTGGAAGACGACCACGTAGTGGTTGACGGTAACCACATGCTGGCGGGTCAGAACCTGAACTTCAATGTGGAAGTTGTGGCGATCCGTGAAGCAACCGAAGAAGAGCTGGC
Source organism: Erwinia sp. (assembly GCA_003512805.1). Classification (GTDB taxonomy): domain Bacteria; phylum Pseudomonadota; class Gammaproteobacteria; order Enterobacterales; family Enterobacteriaceae; genus Erwinia. The sequence goes on from DOOK01000006.1 coordinate 8,348, forward strand.
CCACGGCCACGTCCACGGTGAGCACGACCATCACCATGAGCATGACCATGAGCATGGTAAAGGCGGTTGTGGCACCGGCGGCTGCGGCTGCAGCCACTAAGCCCCAATGAAAAAAGGCCACCTCATCGGTGGCCTTTTTTTTGGTCTGAAATCAATAGTGCGGCGGCGGC
>DOOK01000174.1:0-2003 GCA_003512805.1 Erwinia sp.
GGCTTCACGAACCTGACGAAAGCCTTCGACATGCTCTTCTATCTCTTTCAGTGGCGCAGGCACTGCGGTTTTAGCGCGACTCATTCAGCTTCCTCATTATTATTTCGGGCGCGTGCAAAGGCTCGCATCAGCCTGGGGTGCCATAGTGTAAACGAAGCGCACAGAAGCACAAAATTTCACGCCATTGCACTGGCTACGAATTATAGCCTGTGCTATATCTGTATAGAAAGCGAACGGAGGAGATCATGAAAAAGCCACTTTTACTGCAGCTGCTCTGTCGCTCGCCCTTTACGCTACGGCTGCTGCTGCTGGAAACGCTCGTGACAGGAAAAAAAACCTGCCGCTGAACCAGCCATAAAAAAAAATCCGCCACGTGGGCGGATTTTTTATCAACCAACCGGAGCTGGTTTCAGGCAATCTTAGAAGCTGTAGCCAACGCCAGCGATCCAGGTGCCAACGTCTACGCTGCGGATGCGGCTCTGCTCGTAGCCAACGTCCAGAGCAACGTTTTCGATGCCTGGGTTGAACTGCAGGCCTGCACCGTAGGAAACACCTACGTCGCTTGAATCAGACTTGTCACGTGCTGGTGCGTTCTGCTGGAATTTACCGTAACCGATACCCACAACGCCGTAGATGCTTGCCCAGTCGTTCAGACGGTAAGCAGGACCACCGGTGATGCCGTAGTACTGGCCTTTGTTATACACGCCAGCGTCGGTACGATCTTTCTCGGTGTAGGTGAAAGAACCGATCCAGCCCAGTGGATCGCTGCCGTTTTCGTAACGGTATTTCAGGTTGAAGCCGTTAGCTTTGTTAGCCACGCCCTGCATATCGCTTTGTGCGTAACCACCGGAAACTGTGCTCTGTGCCATCGCTGAACCAGCAGAAACTGCCAGTACACAAGCCAGTGCTGAAAGACATGCAATTTTTTTCATAACCACCTCAAATGTGAAAGTACTTATCTCCTGACAACGCTGAAAATATAACAAACCTCAGCCAGAAACTCTGCCCCGTTTTTGTTGTCCAAGACAATGTTTGGTGTAACAGGAAGTTAATGATCCATTCTATCTTATTATTTTTACTGGGTTTTAACTCATTATCTCCACACGCGACCTGCAATGTAAAATTTTGTTCATTGAGATAAATCTTAATTAAACTGACACTTCTTTACCGCTGAAAGGCCGGTTCCCAACGAATTTTCCGAATTTCCTCACTTTTTTTCAAGGCCGATACTGCTGGTTTTGCCCAATCTGTTGGTACACTTCAGGGAACTTTTCCGCCGTACGATGGACAAATAAGGTTGGTTAACAGGATGTCCCCTTCTTCACGCAGTGCTTCAATCTGGTTTCCTGTATTACTGCTTTTGCTCGCCATGACGTCTATTCAGGGCGGAGCCGCGCTGGCAAAAACGCTGTTCCCAATTGTAGGTGCGCCCGGCATTACAGCCTTGCGTCTTGGAATAGGCACGCTAATCCTTTGTGTGGTTTTTAAACCCTGGCGACTGCGGTTCAGCCGCGAACGCCTGCTGCCTTTAGTGATATATGGGCTGGCGCTGGGCAGCATGAACTATACGTTTTACCTGGCGTTGCGTACCGTTCCGCTGGGGATCGCCGTGGCGCTGGAGTTCGTCGGCCCTTTGACGCTGGCGCTGGCAGGCTCAAGAAAACCGCGTGATTTCCTGTGGGTTGCTTTAGCGCTGTTGGGCCTGTGGCTTTTGTTACCTTTGGGCAAAAGTATGTCGGGCATCGACCCGAAAGGGGCTTTTTTTGCGCTATTTGCCGGGGCCTGCTGGGCTATTTATATTCTGAGCGGCCAACGGGCAGGCGCAGAACACGGCCCTGCAACTGTCGCTACAGGATCGCTGATTGCTTCACTGATATTTGTGCCGGTTGGCTTAACCTTTGCCGACAGCGGTCTCTGGAATCTGTCTGTTTTACCCATTGCCCTTATCGTCGCTATCCTCTCCAGCGCCTTTCCCTATACGCTGGAGATGGTGGCGCTGACCC
>DOOK01000174.1:2175-5066 GCA_003512805.1 Erwinia sp.
CGATTGCCAGCCAAAACGTTTGGTACGCTGATGAGCCTTGAACCCGCAATGGGGGCACTTTCCGGCATGGTTTTTCTGGGCGAGTTACTGACGCTACCGCAGTGGCTGGGTCTGCTCTCTATTATTATCGCTTCGGCAGGCGCCACGCTAAGTCTGCGTCCCGCTAAGCAAAAAACCGCGCCGGCAGGCGAACAGCGAAAATAGCTATATCGGATGATACGTAAAACTGAATAATCCATTTAATCCACGCCCGGTCAAAGAATGTCTAATGCCTGTAAAGTCCAGATAATTCTGAGCTTACATAATTAAACGGCCCTTTTAAAATGACTCGGGCAAGCAATTTGTAACGAAAAAATTAATTAAAAAATCACTATTATTCAAAAATTTAAAAACACCCAAGTAAATGAGAATATTTATTAATCTCATTACCTGGTTTATTTGTCTGCAATACCAGCCGGTTAAGCCAGTAGAGTGTCACTATTTGTGCGATAGGCAGTAACTTTATGGCAGGTCTGAAAAGCGCTGCTATACTTTATCGATACATTCAGGACAACTGACCATTAAGAGGATATTAATGATGAGTACCGCTAAACTGGTAAAAACGACGGCAACCGATCTGCATTACACCCGTAACAACGTGGCTGATGAGGAAAAGAAAGCCACCATCGAGGTGTTGAATCGTCTGGTCACGGAATTCATTGATTTGTCCCTGATTACTAAACAGGCTCACTGGAACATGCGTGGCGCTAACTTTATCGGCGTGCATGAGATGCTGGATGGTTTCCGCACCACTATTACCGACCATCAGGATACCATCGCTGAGCGTGTCGTGCAGCTGGGCGGCGTGGCGCTGGGTACAACACAGGTTGTGAACGACCGTACCCCGCTGAAAAGCTATCCGCTGAACATTCATACCGTTCAGGATCACCTGAAAGCGCTGGCAGAACGTTATGCCGTTGTCGCTAACGATACGCGTAAAGCTATTACGGAAGTTGAAGACGAAGACACCGCAGATATCTTTACCGCCGCTTCTCGCGATCTGGATAAGTTCCTGTGGTTCATTGAATCTAACATCGAATAATTCGATGTGGGGCGACGAGCACAGCCCCCTTTTTACGAAGTGATTTTCCGGGCAGATGAACCTTTTCATCTGCTCTTCTTATATGGAGGAAAGCGATGGCCAGTGGTTGGGCACGTGATGATGCCGTACAGGAACAGATAGATTCAACGGTGGAAGACGCCGTAAATCGCGCAAGGCGCGCCATGCATCATGGCGTCAGTGCACAGTATTGCGAAGAGTGTGGCGAGGCCATCCCTGAAGCCCGTCGTCTTGCGCTGCCAGGGGTACAATATTGTATTCAGTGCCAGGCGCAGCGAGATAAACATCAGGAAGCGACACTTTATAATCGTCGTGGCAGTAAAGACAGCCAGCTTCGTTAACGCTGCGAGCGCCCTCGCACTCTTCTTTATTTATTTTGTTTTTTATTCCCCGCCAGGTTAAAACCTAACTGCACCACAATGAATGCAATGCACCATTATGGGGCTTCATTATGGTGCATTGCGCGGCTTAAGGCGTAATTATCCCGCTCAAATTGACTCAACGTGCTGTTTTCAATATATTTTGAAAACCTGGCATAGTTTTTTCATATGGCTGCTGGCATTCAATCGGGCAAGGCGCTTGCCCGACTGCGATAAGGATAAAAAATGAAGTCACTTGTTAAGTTTTCCCTGGCTGCGCTGACGCTGGCGTTTGCCGTCTCCTCTACCGCCGCAGAAAAAAAGCTGGTTGTCGCGACCGATACCGCCTTTGTTCCTTTTGAGTTCAAACAGGGTAACCAATATGTGGGCTTCGATGTGGAGCTGTGGGCGGCTATCGCGAAAGAACTGAAGCTGGACTACACCCTCAAACCGATGGATTTCAGCGGCATCATTCCAGGCTTACAGACCCGTAACGTTGACCTGGCGCTGGCGGGCATTACTATTACCGACGCGCGCAAAAAGGCGATTGATTTCTCCGACAGCTATTACAAAAGTGGTCTGCTGGTGATGGTCAAGGCCAATAACGACCAGGTCAAAGGCCTGAAAGATCTTGATGGTAAAGTGGTTGCAGTGAAAAGCGGGACCGGCTCGGTGGATTACGCTAAGCAGCACATTAAAACCAAAGATCTTCGTCAGTTCCCTAATATCGATAATGCCTACATGGAACTGGGTACGGGCCGTGCGGATGCTGTCCTGCACGACACGCCGAATATCCTTTACTTCATTCATACCGCTGGCAAAGGCCAGTTTAAAGCAGTAGGCGATTCAATCGAAGCGCAGGATTACGGTATCGCCTTCCCGAAAGGCAGCGATGAACTGCGTGAAAAAGTCAACGGCGCACTGAAAACGCTGCGTGCAAACGGTACCTACAACACAATTTATAAAAAATGGTTCGGTTCCGATCCTAAATAAGCGTGTTTTACTTTTCGCAGGCGCGCTGGCGCCTGCGTTTTCCACACCAACGAAATATGGTTTTGATCCGGAGAAATAAGAATGCAGTTTGACTGGAGCGCCATCTGGCCATCTATTCCGGCCCTGCTTGAGGGCGCGCGTCTGACGCTATGGATATCGGTCCTTGGCCTGGCCGGCGGCCTGATTATCGGCCTTGTTGCAGGCTTTGCCCGCGCTTACGGCGGCTGGCTGTCGCGTAATATCGCCCTGGTCTTTATTGAACTCATCCGCGGCACACCGATTGTTGTGCAGGTGATGTTTATCTATTTTGCGCTGCCGATGGCCTTTAACGACTTGCGTATCGATCCGTTCAGCGCGGCGGTGGTGACCATTATGATTAACTCCGGCGCGTATATTGCGGAAATTACTCGCGGCGCCGTCTTGTCAATCAATAAGGGCTT
>DOOK01000173.1 GCA_003512805.1 Erwinia sp.
AAGCGGTTGAAATATGATCCATCAGAACGTCGACCTGGCTGACCGAGGCGATAATCGCGCCGATAGCCTCGCCGGTGCGGCTGACCTGAGCGGATCCGGCCCTTATATTAACCACCGATTCGGCAATCAGGCTTTCAATCTCTTTTGCCGCCACCTCACTGCGCTGCGCCAGGTTGCGGACTTCACCGGCCACCACTGCAAATCCACGACCCTGTTCGCCCGCGCGCGCGGCTTCAACCGCCGCGTTCAGCGCCAGGATATTCGTCTGGAATGCGATGCTGTTAATTACGCCAGTAATGTCTTCAATCTTCTTCGAACTGCTATTAATTTTGCCCATAGTGACGATAACTTCTTGCGCCACTTTTTCGCCGGTTTTGGCGTTAGTTACCGCTTCACTGGTGAGGCGGCTGGCTTCAAAGACGTTTTCGGTGTTCTGTTTCACTGTGGCGCCCAGTTCTTCCATACTGGCAGCGGTTTGCGTCAGCGCGGCGGCCTGCTGCTCGGTACGTGAAGCCAGATCGACGTTACCAGCGGCGATTTCCTGAGAGGCGTGGGAGACGGTTTGCGTGGAGTTACGCACCTGACTGATGATATCCGTCAGCGAGCGGCGCATCTGCTCCAGTGTGCCCATCAGATCCTGAATTTCGCTACGCGAAGAGGCCACTACCGGCACCGGCGTATCCAGAATACCCTGAGCTATCTGGCTGCAATGCGCTTTGGCACTGTCCAGTGGGCTGAGCACGTAGCGCTTCAGGAATACCAGTACCCCTGCAATAACGATCAGGAACAGAACGCCAAAGGCGGCGATCAGGCCGATACCAAAGGTGAAGTTACCCTGCGCGTCGCTGTTCAGTCGCTTCGCGTATTCTTCATGCAGCGCGAGGACTTTATCCAGCACCACTTCATACTGATGATCCAGGCTTATCACGGTCGGCAGCTGCGCTTTAAAACCGGCCTGGTCATTGATTTTTGCAAGCTCCAGCAAGGGATCGATACCCTGATGACGGTAGGTTTCGTAGGTAGTGCGATACTCATCAGCCAGTCCGGCTTCGCCTTCCAGCTTCGGCGCGGCCAGATAGGCCTGGAAAGCTTTATCTGCTTTACCGAGCACCTCGTTCAGGCCAGCCATCGTCTGTTCTGATTGCAGGTTGCCGCTGTTTTCCATCGTTTTCATATATTCCATCAGTCGTACGCGCAGCGTGCGGCTGTGGTTAATAGGGTCAATGATAGACAGCACAACGCGAATTTCTTTATTGACTGCATCCAGCGACGTATTACTGCGGGTCAGCAGCCAGACGTTAGCGATCATGCTGGTAAAAAAAATGATAAATAAAAAGAGTAAAACCAGAAGCGACGATCTTTTCAGGGACATCTCATTAGCCTTAAAGGGTACACGATGCTTTCTGTATCGGCATATTACGATAAAGATTTAGTCTTATGAGGGGTAGGGCAGAGGAATATGTTGAGGTTGTTTATATATCAATGAGTTATTCGTATGTGACACTGTAACTTTGAGGGTTAATGCATCTTTTCTCCCGGTAAAAGATTAAAAAAATTTAAGCACATGCATCACAATTTTGGTTCTCACTAAACGGTTTAAGTGACGTTGTCACTTAAAAACCGCAGAACAGGTGAAAAAGAAGAGTATCAGTGACGTTGTCACGTGTTGTTAGTTGATAACAGCGTTAAGTATGAGCCTTTCGTGACGCTGTCACATAATGCTGGTGGTTCAGCCCTCGGGTAAACCAGCTGCTAAGTGATATAACGAGACTTATCGCTTTCTGGTCCGGTTTTGAGGCCAGCGGTGAGTTTGATCGCAATCACAATAACCTACTCTTCCCGCCGGTAAAGCCGATCGCCATCACTCTTCTTTGTTAAAAAAATGATGAATTTTTATTACAGATTATTATCAGTATCTGGGCGGTATAGCGACAAAACAACAGCTTAACGCTACCGAAGGAAACATCCATTTTACTTTTTTCCACCGCCTAGACCTGAATGATAACTTTTGCTGATGGCCAGCGCGCCGCAGCCTGCGATAAGCATCCGAAGAGGGGAAGTAATGTGCTGACCATACTGGGTTTTTCAATGGTGACCTGTTTCATGTACCTGATTATGACCAAGAGGATGTCGGCGCTGATCGCGCTGATTATCGTGCCGACAGTGTTTGCCCTGGCGGCCGGTTATTATCATGGTCTTGGCGAAATGATGTTGAGTGGCGTAAAAGCGCTGGCCCCAACGGGCGTCATGCTGACTTTTTCTATCCTCTATTTTGGCCTGATGATCGACGCCGGGCTGTTTGACCCGCTGGTACGCTTTATTCTTAAAATTGTGCGCGGCGATCCGCTTAAGGTACTGGTAGGTACGGCCATATTAACACTGCTGGTTTCGCTGGACGGCGACAGCTCCACCACCTACATGATTGCCGTGGCGGCTTTTCTGCCCCTCTATCGTAAGCTGGGCATGAACGTATTGGCGATGACCTGTCTGGTCAATATTGCCAGCGGCATTATGAATCTTTCGCCGTGGGGCGGCCCGACAGCGCGGGCGGCGGCGGCCTTGCATATAGATGCGCTGGATATCTTTATTCCTATGCTGCCTGCTATGTTCCTGGGCTGCGTTACGCTTGTTGGCATGGCGGTGCTGTTCGGCATTCGCGAGCGCAAACGCCTGGGCGTGATGAAGCTCGACAGCGACCATCTGGAGAACATTGAGCTGGGTTTAGGCGATGCAAAAG
>DOOK01000007.1 GCA_003512805.1 Erwinia sp.
CGACGAACAGATCATCAGTATCCTCCGCAAGGCCAAAGCCGGGGTTTCGGCCCGGGAACGCTGCCGCAAGCATGCTATTTCAGACGCCACTTTTTACACCCGGCGGAAGAAGTTCGGCGGCATGTAAGTCCCCGAAGTGAAGCGGCTCGAGTCACCTGAAGAGGAGAACGCCCGCCTCAAGAAGCGGCTCACTGAAGCCATGCTGGATAAGGAGGCGCTTCAGGTGACTCCTGGTCAAAAGTTCTGACGACAGTCCAGAAGCGGGAAGCCGTGGAAGTCATGTGTGAGGCCGCAGGTCTGTCGCAACGTAGAGCCTGCAGGCTGGCAGGTTTGTCCCTGTCAACCTGCCGTTATTCGGCTCAGCGTCCTGCTGCTGACGCGCAGCTGTTTCTTCGCATTACAGAGCAGGTACTTGAGCGCCGCCGCTTTGGTTACCGGCGTATCTGGCAGCTACTGCACCGGGAGGGCCTTCACGGCAACCACAGGCGCGCATCTGTCATCTCAACGGCCCGAGTGAGCGCAGGCGACGCCGTAAAGGGCTGGCGACTGAGCGGCTTCCGCTTCTTCGTCCGGAGGCGCCGAACCTGACATCTACGTCGCAGAGTTGTACGTGCGGCGAACGTTGTTGGTATCAGCGTGCGCAAGCTGAGCTTCGATAGCATCAGGTGGATAGCCCATCTCGTTTAACCGTGTGCTGCCTGTGGTTCGGGTTACATGTGGGCTGTAAGTTCCACTCCAGCCGAGGCTTTTAAGTCGCTGACGCAATGAGTGTGATGTCATCGGGCCACGCGGGTTATCACGGCCCGGAAAGAGAGGGTGTCGATGCCCGGTTAATCCCTGTAGCGTTCTGAGCATGTTGACGGCCTGGGAGGAGAGGGGAATAACATGTTCCCTACGAGCTTTCATGCGCGTTGCCGGAATGGTCCAGAGTGCATTATCGAGATCGAATTCTTCCCATTCAGCTTCGGTGACTTCGGCAGGACGGGTCAGCGTCCACCACATTAGCCCTATGCAATAGTTAACCTGATATGAACCGCGACTGTTATCAAAACAGCTTAATAGCTTCCCGATTTGCTGTGGGTTCAATGCCTGTTTTTGCTGTGTCTTATTCGCCGGAAGCGCCTTGCGTACAGGCCAGACAGGATCGCTGTCAGCTCTAAGCGTTGCCACTGCCAACTCGAAAACTGATGAAATGGTACGTCGGGCTTCAGCAGCAACAGTCGGAGCACCGCGTTTAGCGGTTTCCTGAATAATTTTAAGAATGTGGTGTGGGGTGATCTCTCTGACAGGGAGCTTACCGATTGCCAAAAAAACCACCCGTTCAAGCATATCCAGGCGGCGTGTTTTGGTAATTTCGGCCCAGTTTTTTATCTGCAACCACTCTTTGGCGATCGGCTCAAAGGTGTCAGAAGCGTCATTAATTTTGCGGATATTATCTAACTGACGAGCCTGTGTCGGGCTAACGCCATCTGCGACTTGCTTGCTCGCATTTCTCACGAGCTTCGGCGAGCTTTATCGCTGGATACCCACTCAACGCAAACATGCTGGATTTACCGGTGAGTTTAAACCGATAGCGTCATGCCTTTTTGCCATTGGGTTTTACTTCGAGGTAGAGACCGTTGACATCATTAAGTCGACAGAGTTTTTCTTTCGGCCTGGCAGTGCGGCATTGCGTATCGGTGAGCATGACGGGGCCTTGTTTATTATACCGTTATCGTAGTCACTTAATATGAAGACGGAAGAAGGTTGTACTCATCCATGTACTCATTTTTGACAGCGTTGTTCCGAGATGAGTTGAGACGTTATGAAATGAAAAATCCACGCAATTGCGTGGATTTTATAGAGTTTTGTGAGCTTCATGAGATGTTCTAAAACCTCATGAGACAACAAAACTTATTTAGACGTTAAACAAGAAGTTCATCACGTCGCCATCTTTCACAATGTACTCTTTACCTTCAGAACGCATTTTCCCGGCTTCTTTCGCGCCCTGTTCACCTTTATAGGCGATGAAATCTTCATAGGCGATGGTCTGAGCGCGGATAAAGCCTTTCTCAAAGTCGGTATGGATCTTACCGGCGGCCTGCGGAGCCGTTGCGCCTACAGGAATGGTCCAGGCACGCACTTCTTTCACGCCAGCGGTGAAATAGGTTTGCAGGTTCAGTAGAGAGTAACCGGCGCGGATCACGCGGTTCAGGCCAGGCTCTTCAATACCCAGCTCGGCCATAAACTCTTCGCGATCGGCATCTTCCAGCTCGGCGATATCGGATTCAACGGCGGCGCAAACCGGCACAACGATAGAACCTTCTTTAGCCGCGATCTCACGAACCTGATCCAGATACGGGTTATTTTCAAAGCCGTCTTCGTTAACGTTAGCGATATACATGGTCGGCTTCAGGGTCAGGAAGCTCAGGTAGCGGATGGCCGCTTTATCTTCTTCGCTCAGATCCAGCGAGCGCAGCATGCCGGCATTGGACAAATGCGGTAAACATTTTTCCAGCGCGGCCTGTTCAGCTTTCGCGTCTTTATCGCCGCCTTTGGCACGCTTCTGTACGCGTTGCAGCGCGCGTTCACAGGTATCAAGGTCAGAAAGCGCCAGTTCAGTGTTGATCACTTCAATATCGTCAGCCGGGTCAACTTTGTTGTTAACGTGGATGATATTGTCGTTTTCAAAACAGCGAACCACGTGACCGATCGCTTCGGTTTCGCGGATGTTGGTCAGAAACTGGTTGCCCAGACCTTCGCCTTTCGACGCGCCTTTTACCAGGCCCGCGATATCCACAAACTCCATGGTGGTTGGCAAAATGCGCTGTGGCTTGACGATCTCCGCCAGTTTATCGAGACGGGAATCGGGCATTGGCACCACGCCGGTATTCGGCTCAATGGTACAGAACGGGAAGTTTGCCGCTTCGATGCCCGCTTTGGTTAACGCATTGAACAGTGTGGATTTCCCGACGTTAGGCAGGCCCACAATACCGCATTTGAATCCCATGTTTGAATCACCTTAATTAATTGCAGAGGAAGAAATCTTCCCCGGTAAGCTGGTTAGCACAAGTTTTTGCGCATTATACACGTAATTATCGCCTGGATGGCGGGGATTTCTACCCGCGCGAGGGAGAAGGGGGTTGAGATCCTGCTCACGTTTTCACATACTGACAATCTTTAACAACAGACGGAGAACGCCGCAGATGCACTGCTTCCTGCTTACGCCACCCTGAAATCTCCCTGCCAGGCAACGTCTGTTGCGCTTCTCGTCTTCCTGACGAGGTCAAACTGTGTCCCAAAATGGCGGCGCGGTAATCACCTGCATTTAATAAAAACGGAAATCTGTATGTTCAAACTGAGCAACCTCAGGGCTGCCGACGTCAAAAATGACGTGCTGGCGGGCGCTGTTGTCTCTGTGGCCCTTATTCCGGAAGCCACGGCCTTTTCTTTGCTGGCCGGTTTGTCACCGACAATCGGTCTGCATACCGCCTTTATCCTTGGCCTGATCACCGCGCTGTTCGGCGGCAAACCGGGGATGATCTCCGGCGCGGCAGGCTCAATCGTGGTGGTGCTGGTTAGTCTTATTCAGACTCACGGCTACGAATATGTGCTGCTGGCGACGATTTTTGCCGGGCTGATCCAGCTGGCGATTGGCCTTTTCCGCCTGGGGAAATTTATCCGCCTGGTGCCGCAGCCGGCTATCTATGGTTTTGTTAATGGTCTGGCTATCGTTATCGCGCTGGCGCAGCTTCCGATGATTAAAAATCAGGGGCCGCTTATGTATGGCCTGGTGGCGCTGGCCATGCTGATCGTCTGGCTGTTTCCTAAATTGACTAAAGTCATTCCCGGTTCTCTGGCGGCCCTGATCGCCATCAGCGCGATTGCGATAGGCTTTGGGCTGGATACCAAACGGGTAGGGGATTTAGCTGATATCTCCGGCACGCTACCCTTCTTCCATTTGCCGGAAGCGCCCCTAAGCCTGGCCACCCTGAAAATTGTGCTGCCTTATTCGGTCATTATCGCGCTGGTGGGGCTGATAGAATCGCTGTTAACGCTGGCCGTACTGGATGAAATGGGCAGTAAAAAAGGCAACGGGAATAAAGAGTGTGTGGCGCAGGGCATCGGCAACACGCTGTGCGGCTTTTTTGGCAGCTTTGCCGGCTGTGCGATGATTGGGCAATCAATCATTAACTTCACTTCCGGTGGGCGCGGGCGGATCTCAAACCTGGTGGGTGCAGTCCTGCTGATCCTGTTTGTTGTTAGCCTGTCAAAATATATCGCCCTGCTGCCGGTAGCGGCGCTGGCGGGCATTATGTTTGTGGTGTGTATCAACACCTTTGAGTGGAGTTCTTTGCGCCGCCTTAAGCGAATGCCTAAGCCCGATGCAGTGATAATGATTGCCGTCACAGTGGTCACTATCTATACCGATCTGGCGATGGCGGTCATTTTTGGCGTGATTATCTCCGCACTGGTTTTTGCCTGGCAGCATGCCCGTATCAGCATACTGGACCAGGAAGAAGGTGAAGATCGGAAAACCTATCGGCTGGAAGGCCCGCTGTTTTTCGCCTCCGTCGCCAGTTTCCAGGAGCTGTTTACGCCAGCAAAAGATCCGCAGGAAGTCGTCATTGACTTTGCGCGTACGCGGGTGATGGATTCCAGCGGCGTCGAGGCTATCGATAAACTGACCGCCCGTTATCTGGCGGAGGGCAAAAGCGTCAGGCTGCGGCATCTTAGTGAAGATTGCATCAGCCTGTTAAAACAGGCAGGGCCTTTCTGTAGTCACGAGCTGGATGCGCCTGATTATAAAGTTGCGGCCGACGGTGACTAAAGCATAAAGCTAAGGCTGGTCCTGCCGATATATATAAAATCGCCATGCTTGCCGGTAAGTTAGATGAAATCACTGGTTTTTGGCGATAAGACAAATATAATCACTGGCAGGACGTCCTGAGCTGGCTATAAAGTATGATAAATAACTATTGTTACGTTCCAATTCATTCTCTTAGCGGCGAGCTGATTGCGCTTGAGCTTACCGTTTTACCACACCAGAACGCACCACAAACCGGGGACGCCGAGAGCCGATTATTGGATCAGCTGTTAACGGTAGAACGCTATGCGGATTATTTTCAGCAACATGGACTGCTGTGCTGCCTGACCATCGATTTTCCGCTGGCCCGCGCGGTAACGGAATCGCCTTTTATTCACCAAATTCTTAACCAGCTGCCTTTCCTGCGGCTAAAGCTTTCCGAAGATTTTCCCAACCTGCACGACGGCCCTAATAACCCGCTGCTGCGGGCGCTGACCGATCAGCTGAATATCTTATGGCTGGGGGATCTGGGCGCAGGCGATGCCAACCTGAATGCGCTGCAGTCGAAGATGTTTGAAGTCGTTAAGTTGGACAGGCAGTTTTATCTCGACAATGTCAGACGCCCATTTTTTAATGTGTTGATTGCTCATATTCGTCGCTATACCAACCGTGTGCTGGTAGGCGGCGTAGAAAATGCCGGGCAGCTGGATAAGCTGTTGTCCAATAAAGTCTGGGGCGTACAGGGGTATTATGCTCAAAGCATGGAGCTGGGTGCGCTGGACGGGACCGAAGGGAGATAATAACGAGTCACTGTCGGAAATGAATAGCCATCTGACATACTTTTTCGTTTGTTCCGTAAAAGACTTTATTGTGAGCCTTTTGATCCTGGCAGGGCGTCTGGATAACAGGTACCCGCTATTTAAATGAATAAAAGCGTTATTCCTTAGTAACAAAAATTGTCTTATCTGTAATTGAATGCTTTCCACAGGGAAGTGAGGACAACTCATGTTAATTAATTATGTCATGGGAATTGATCTTGGCACCACTAACAGCGCAGTTTGCCTCTGGAAAGAGGGTGAGGCTGTTTTAATTCCCAATCAATGGGGCGAGGTATTAACCCCCTCCGTTGTCGGCCTGGATGAGCAGGCTAATCTTATTATTGGCCGTACAGCGCGCGATCGGCTGCAAACGCATCCTGGGCTAACGCAGGCGAGTTTTAAGCGTTATATGGGCACTGAGGTCCTGCTTACGCTTGGCTCAAGACAATTTCGTGCTGAAGAGTTGTCGGCATTATTGTTACGCCAGCTTAAAGAGGATGCGGAAAACTGGCTTGGACAAAAATTGACGCGCGCCGTTATTACCGTGCCAGCCTATTTCAATGATGTACAGCGTCGGGCAGTTAAAAATGCAGCCAGACTGGCTGGCCTGGACGTTATGCGCCTGCTTAATGAACCCACCGCCGCCTCGCTCGCTTTTGGCCTGCTGGAAAATCGTGAGCAGAAATACCTCACCTTCGATCTTGGCGGCGGAACATTTGACGTCTCCGTTATTGATATGTTTGAGGGGGTGGTGGAGGTCCGCGCCAGCAGCGGCGATATCCGGCTTGGCGGCGATGATTTTTCACAGGCGATTGTACAGTGGATGCTAAGCCAGCATCCCGAACTGAAAACTTCGCCGCCAGGACTGGCAGCCGAGCTGCTGGCAAAAGCGGAAACCATGAAGCAAACGCTGAGTCACGCTGCTGAGGCGGAAGCTTCGCTGGAATGGCAAGGTCGACGGTGGAACTGGACGTTGACGGAGGGGCAACTGGCGGCCTGTTGCCAACCGCTGCTGATGCGTTTGCAGCATCCGATACAGCAGGCTTTACACGATGCACGTTTTTCCCTTCAGGATCTTGACCACATATTGCTGGTGGGCGGCGCAACGCGTATGCCGCTTGTCCGGCAAACTGTTGCACGACTTTTTGGGCGTTTCCCACGCCACGATCTCCATCCTGACGAAGCCGTTGCGCTCGGCGCGGGCATACAGGCCGGAATGGTCATGGCCGATGCGGCTGTCGAAGACATTATTCTTACCGACGTGATGCCTTTTTCTTTGGGTATCGAGGTAATTAAACGCCACGGCAATCAGATTGAGCCCGGCTTTTTCCTGCCGCTTATTGAGCGCAATACCTTTTTACCGGTAAGCAAAAGCCAGACGGTGAACACGGTTAGCGATAATCAGCCGTCTATCCTGCTGAAGATATATCAGGGAGAAGGGCGCAGAGTACAGGATAACGTCTTTCTGGGCGAAATGAGTATTAATGTGCCGCCCCGACCGGCAGGTGAATTAACCGTTGATGTGCGTTTTACCTATACGCTGGATGGCCTGCTTGAAGTGGAATGCCGCTATGACGGTAGCCCGATGACAGCCCGGATGGTAATAGAAAAAGTGCCGGGGCAGATGAGCGAAGAGCAAATCACCGCCAGCTTACAGATGCTTGCCGGCATCAAACAGCCTCCCCGCGAACGCTATGAAAATCGCGAACTGCTCGCCCGCTGCGCACGCTTATATGAACGCTTACTTGGCGATGAGCGTGCATGGATAGATCGACTGACTACCGAGTTTGAACAGGCGCTGGAAAGTCAGGATCCTCGCCGTATTGCCTCATCGAAAGAAAATGCCGAACGCTTTCTGCAGCAGTATGCAGAGGATGCGCTGTAATGGGCATCTGGCAGACGCTTGAGTTATCACCCACGAGTGATGAAGGTGAGATTCGCCGCGCATATGCCCGCCAGTTAAAAAAGCATCGTCCGGATAGCGATCCTGAGGGTTACCAACGCCTGCGGGAAGCGTTTGATGAGGCAAAGCAGTGGGCGCGGGCTGACATCGTTAATGATGAGTACATCAGTGCTGACGTTTCACCGCTGGTGCGGCAGAAGAGCGAACCTGAACCTCTTTTACAGGCGCGTGAAGTCGCCAACAGCTTTACCGTTGAAGAAACAGGCTCCCTTCCTGAAGCCGGTTTACTCTACAGCGAAGAGGCGCTGCATAAACTGGCGTACCAGCTGGTAAACACAGAAATGACAGGCATTATTATGATGAATCTCCTGTCACAGAAAGTGTTCAAAGCGGGGAGCCTGCAGCAGCAGCAACTTTTCCATCAACATCTTGCGGCCGCGTTGGCAGAGACGCCGGGTTTGACCGAGGGTTTACTCGACCGCATCAGCGGCCTGCTGGGATGGGGAATGGACGAGTACGATTACAGCCATATTATTCCCTCTCCCATTCAGCAGGCGCTGCAGGAACAACTGCGCGAAACGCAAATCAACCGGGCATGGAAAGAGATGGAGGCAGAAGAGAAGCACGGTATGCTGCTTAACAGGGCAGCGATTCGTCTGCTTAAGAGCAAGGGCGAAAAGGTGCCCTTCTGGATACGTCTGATACCCGGTTTGCTTACCCTTCTGGCGCGCCATGCAAACTCGCTGATGCACTATTATCCGGAAATTGTTCCCCGGCTGAATCAGCCGATGCTGCATTTTCTGAGGCAACCTCGTGCCACGCTCAGCTGGCAGGGGATTTTTTTGCTGGTATTCTGGGCGTTAGTCTTTAATGCGGTTATCCCTCTTTCGGGGATCAATGCGACCGTCAGCACTATCGCTGTTGCGACAGTGATGTTTTATCTTTATATCAATGACGCCGTAATGCTGGGTCTTCACAGCAGGCCGAAATGGGCAAAATGGTTTCTCTTTACCGAATTTATTTTCTCGCTGATGGCGATCCAGTTATTTTTTGGCGGGCTGTTCTTTGCCGCCATTGTGGGCATACCGCCTTCAGGACCCGGCGCAGTCGTGCTGGTTGCACTGCTTGCGATACTGATACTGTCTATAATTTTTTGGGCGGCATGGCCACAAAACACCCCTTTTATACGCTGCCCGGGCAAGGTGATGAGCCGAATCTTTGCCAGTCCCTGGGCGCTAATAGAATGGATGGATTTCTCATG
>DOOK01000048.1 GCA_003512805.1 Erwinia sp.
TCGCCGAATTTCAGACCGGCAAAGCCAACACGCGTAAAGCTGTCTGCGGTGCCTTCGTTTTCCGTGTTGTTCAGCGCCGCCTGGTATTCCCACTGGCCGTAGCCGGTCAGTTCGCTGCTGATCTGCGTTTCGCCTTTAAAGCCAAAGCGCACGTAAGACTGGTCACCATCAGAGCCGTCGTTATCGGAAAAATAGTGCAGGCCGTCTACTTTGCCGAACAGGTCGAGCTTATTGCCGTCTTTATTGTAGATTTCTGCCGCGCCGGCAGAACCCGCGATCAGCATGGCCGGAACGATCAGGGAGAGAACGCGAAGCTTCATTTTGTATTACCCTCTTGTTATATGCCTTATTTACCACTGCGTGCTGAATGTCGAAAATTCAGTCGGCACCCTCATGGTAGAGAGCGGCCAGTAATAATCTATCAAGAAAATGATACTAAATTTCCGAATGTGTTTCATTGTGTAATGTAAATATTTCAAAATGATAACAGAGAGGAACTTTACTACCGCACAAGCGGATAAAAAATAACGCACTTTATGTTAAGTAATATCAAATCTCTTTTTATTCAGTAGGTTATTTAATGTTGCCCGTCTGAGCACTGAATGATAAAAATACGTGGCTTTTTGGTTTATAATATCCGCGCTATCATCATTTTATTTCATTATTACCTTCATTCACCCCGAATGTTTTGTTTTACCCTATTTTTCTGCCGAACCTTGTGTTCGGCTTTTTTTATGCCACGCATAGGGCCGCCCTCTCCCGCTTATCCCGCCCGAATTAAGACCAAAAACACCACTGAACGATGAAGACTAAACGTTTATTTAATTCACTATTCAGTGGCGTGATTAATTACCTTTCGCGCAGGGACTCCCTGACCTTATTCAGGGGTTTAACCAGATAATCCATGACCGTTTTCTGACCCGTTTTAATTTCCACGTTTGCCACCATACCGGGCACGATAGGGAATTTTCTGCCGGCCTTATTCACCAGCTCGGCCTTCTGCGTACGAACGTAAACGCGGTAGTAGTACTGGTCGCGTTTGACCTCATCCTGCAACGTATCCGGCGAAACCGTCTCCACCTCGCCCTCCAGGTTACCGTAGATGGAGGAGTCGTAGGCGGTGATTTTGACCACTGCAGGCAGACCGGGACGGATATAGGCGATATCGCGTGGATTGATGCGGGTTTCAATCAGCAGCTGATCCTCCAGCGGGACAATCTCCATAAGCTTACCGCCCGGCTGCAGCACGCCACCGACCGTGGTGACCTGGATATCCTTCACGATACCGCGCACCGGCGAATAGAGCGTGGCGCGCGTCAGCTGATCCTCTTTGCCGGTCAGCACCTGTAGCTGCGCGTCCAGATCGGCATTGTTTTTCACCTGTTCCTCGCGCGCGCGTACCGCATAGTCGTTTTTTGCTTCGTCAATTTTACCGCGCAGATCGCTAATCTGCCGACGCAGCCGGATAACTTCCACCTGTCCCGCCGCGCCTTTCGCTACCAGTGGCTCGGTCATACGAAGCTCGTCCTGTACCAGATTCATCGACTGGGTAAGGTTGCTGACCGTTTCCGTCAGGTTGCGACGGCGAGACTGGTAAAGCTGCGTCTCGCGCGCCACCAGCTCCGGCTCTTTAAGCGTTTCGCTGCTGAAGGCCAGCGGGGTGCCGGTCAATTCGGCGCGCAGCCGTTCCGTTGAGGCGCGTAGCGTGCGGGCTTTGGCCACGGCCTCGCCAAAATTAGACTGAAAGCGCGTGGGATCGAGACGTCCCAGCACCTGTCCTTTTTCGACGATATCGCCTTCATGCACGTTCAGCTGCTTGACGATACCGCCATCCAGGCTGTCGATAATCTGCGCCCGGCTGGATGGCGTAACTTTGCCGGTGCCGACCGTGACCTCATCCAGAATGGCAAAGTGCGCCCAAATAAAGAAAATCACCAGCGCAGCGGTGCAAAGCCAGATAATCGCTGAAGTGCGTTTTTCATTACGTTTCAGGCTGCGGTCAATCAGGATCAGGCTCATGCTGCATCTCCCTGGCCACCCGTCTGCTTCGCGGTCTGCGCGGCGGCGGCACGTAAAATTTCATCACGCGGCCCGTCTGCCACGATGCGCCCGTTATCCATAACGACAATTCTGTCCACCAGCTTTAGCAGCGCCGGACGGTGGGTCACCAGCACCAGCGTCCGGCCTGACAGCCAGCCCTGCATTTGCCGGATCACGTACTCTTCCAGCGATTCGTCCATTGAGGCGGTAGGCTCGTCCATCAGCACGACCTGTGGCTGACGCAGGATCATGCGGCTGAGCATCACCATTTGCCGCTGGCCGCCGGACAATCCGCGCCCGCCTTCGTTAATAATGCGGTCAAGACTGGATGCATCCTGCTGCACCAGGCTCAGCGCCCCGCTGACTTTCAGTGCCTGAAGCATTTCCTGCTCGCTGGCGTGTGGATTGCCCAGCATCAGGTTTTGCCGTAGCGTGCCGAAAAAGAGGCGTGAATCCTGCGACAGCCAGCCTAACTGACGACGCAAATCCACCGGATCGATGCGCTGAACGTCCACGCCATCGACGATCACTTTCCCCTGCGTTGCCCTCGCCTGACCGGCCAGCAGCTTCAGCAAGGTAGACTTCCCCGCGCCGACTTTGCCAAGGATGGCCACACGTTCGCCCGGCTTGATTTGCAGCTGATTAATGGTCACCACGCTTTTAACGTTTTCTTCATCGTAGCTGTACTGCACGCCGCGCAAATCATAATGGCCGGTGAGGGTCGGGCAATGCGCCATTTCGCCCTCTTCCGGCTGATCCAGCGGTTTTTTCAGCAATTCATCCAGGCCGCTCATGGCGGTTTTGGCATGCTGCCAGCGCGAAAATACCATCGTCAGCTGCATCAGCGGCGCGATAGTGCGCGAAGAGAGC
>DOOK01000377.1:0-4184 GCA_003512805.1 Erwinia sp.
TATTAGGGATCGCTAAAGCGACATCACGAATCTCGTTCTGTAATGCATCCAGTTCCGCTTTGGCCGCATCCAGGCGCTCGCCCAGTGCGTTCACTTCCTGACGTAACGGCTCGATATCTTCCCCACGCGCTTTGGCCTGCCCGATAGATTTGGATCGGGAATTACGTTCAGCCTGCAGCGTTTCGGTTTCGACCTGCAGAACTTTGCGGCGTTCTTCCTGCGAGCGTAGGGTTTCAACGTCCAGCTTATAGCCCCGGCGTGCCAGTTTTTCAGCGACTGCGTCTGGCTCATTACGCAGCAGATTGGGATCGAGCATGCTTGTCCTGTGATCAGTAAAAAAAGTGGGCGCATTCGCGAGGCGAATGCATTGAATTCCTTGCTAACCTTACCGCAACGCCCGGATCAACGATAGCGTTTTGTCGGGCTATTTTGATCCTGCCCGGCAAGCCAGGCCAGCTTTTCGCCAATCTTCCCTTCCAGCCCGCGCGAGGTCGGCTGATAATAGCGCGTCTGCGCCATTTCGCCCGGGAAATAGTTCTCTCCCGCGGCATAAGCACCGGGTTCATCATGCGCGTAACGATACTCGGCGCCCAAACCCATCTCTTTCATTAGCTTAGTGGGCGCGTTACGCAGATGTTCAGGCACATCGTAATCGGGTCGATCGCGCGCATCGCGCATCGCCGCTTTAAAAGCGGTATAAACGGCATTGCTTTTGGGCGCACAGGAAAGATAAACAATGGCCTGAGCTATCGCCCTTTCGCCTTCAGCTGGCCCAACACGCGTAAAGCAGTCCCAGGCAGAAATAGCCACCTGCATCCCGCGTGGATCGGCATTGCCTACATCTTCAGAAGCGATAGCCAACAGGCGCCGTGCCACATAAAGCGGATCACCGCCTGCCGTAATAATACGTGCATACCAGTAAAGCGCGGCATCTGGTGCAGAACCGCGCACTGATTTGTGCAACGCGGAGATTAGGTCGTAAAAGCGATCGCCTTTATTATCGAATCTGGCGCTCCGCTCCCCGGAAACTTCGTTCAGCAGCTGCGGCGTCAGCAGGCGCTCGCCCTTGTCGCTGACTTCCGCCATATCGGCCATCATTTCCAGCGTATTTAACGAACGTCGGGCGTCGCCGTTTACCAGTTCCGCAATCATTCTGCGCGTCTCGTCCGGCAGCACAATGTTTTGGTTGCCATAGCCCCGCTCGCTGTCTTTCATCGCCTGGTCCAGCACGCTTTCAATATCCTCACTGGTCAGGGACTTCAGCAGATAGACGCGCGCTCTGGAAAGGAGGGCAGAATTAAGCTCGAACGAAGGGTTTTCGGTAGTCGCGCCAATGAAGGTAATGGTGCCGTCTTCAATGTGCGGCAGAAAAGCATCCTGCTGGCTTTTATTGAAGCGATGCACTTCATCAACAAACAGAATAGTGCGGCGTCCGGCATGGCGGTTTTGCCGTGCACGCTCAATGGCTTCACGGATCTCTTTCACGCCTGACGTTACGGCAGAAATACGCTCGACATCCGCCTGGCCGTAACGGCCGATGATTTCCGCCAGCGTGGTTTTACCGGTGCCCGGAGGCCCCCACAGAATCATTGAGTGCAGATGGCCTGCCTCAATGGCTCGCGGTAACGGTTTGCCCGCCGCCAGCAAATGCTGCTGGCCGATGTATTCCGCCAGCGTACGTGGCCGCATACGCGCGGCCAGAGGCTGAAATTCGTTATGAGAGAAATCCAGAGAGAGTGTCACGCTGACCTCACTGACGTTGATCGTCCACCGTCACGCCCTTGGGCGGCGTAAAACGGAACTTATCAGGGCTAACCGCAGCATTCTGCTGGCTCTTCAGGGTGTAGCTGCTGCGCTGTCCGTCCTGCTCAACGGCGCTAAATTGATTGATGGTGCCGTTGGAGGAGACGTTGATCGTAAATTGTTTCAGGTTACCGTCGGCCGATTTTGGCGTCAGTTCAAAATTATCACCCAGCTGTTTGATATTGTACTGTTTCCAGTCGCTGCGCTGGTTGCGGGCAATCAACATAAACGGCGTGTTGCTGGTGGCATCCTTGAGCCAGGTAGCGCTGACCTGCTCGACGAAGGGGTTATAGAACCACAACGTTTTGCCATCTGAAATCAGGGTGCTTTCATCCGGTGCGGTCATATGCCAGTTGAAGAGATCGGGGCGTTTAACCCACAGTTCGCCTTCACCATCCTGTACGGACTGGCCGCTGCCATCGGTCACTTTTTGCTGAAAGCTGGCATGGAAACTGGTGACTTTATCCAGACGCTGCTGCAGGTCAGAAGAAGCATCTGCCATAACGCTGGCAGAAGCAAAAGTAGCAAGCAGACAGCATGTGATAGTGAGTTTTTTCATTTACAGCATCCTTATTGAAACTTTTGTATCCCGATTAGTGGGCAGGCTTAACTGTAGCCAGGCCGCAACGAAAGCAACAGGGGAAAAAGCTGATTGCGACAGATGAGATGGGGGCAAACTGCTGAAATTCAACGGGCCGGCATGACCGGCCCGTTGCTTTTGACAAAATTACATCTCGTGCGGCGGTGGCGAAAGCACCTCGCGGTTGCCGTTATGGCCAGGCGGCGACACAATACTTTGCGCTTCCATTTGCTCAATGATTCGGGCTGCGCGGTTGTAACCGATACGGAACTGGCGCTGCACGCCGGAAATAGACGCGCGACGCTTTTCTACCACAAAAGCGACAGCCTGATCGAACAGCGGATCCAGCTCTTCATCGCCATCCAGTCCCAGCGACGCATTTTCACTCTCCTCGCCCGCAGTAATACTTTCAATGTACTGAGGACGTCCGCGTGCTTTCCAGTCCTGAACCACGGCATGCACTTCTTCATCTCTGACGAAAGCGCCATGTACACGCATCGGCATTGAGGAGTTCGGCGGCATATAAAGCATATCACCCATCCCCAACAGTGATTCCGCACCGCCCTGATCAAGGATAGTGCGCGAATCTATCTTGCTGGAAACCGTAAACGCGATGCGGGTTGGAATGTTAGCCTTAATCAGGCCGGTGATCACATCCACCGACGGACGCTGCGTCGCCAGCACAAGGTGAATACCGGCGGCACGCGCTTTTTGCGCCAGGCGGGCAATCAGCTCTTCCACTTTTTTACCCACGGCCATCATCAGGTCGGCGAATTCATCCACCAGCACCACAATGTACGGCAGTTTCTCCAGCATCGGCGGCGACGTTTCCATACTGTCGCCCGGCTTCCAGAATGGATCGGGAATAGGCCGCCCCATTTCTTCTGCCAGTTTGACCTTCTCGTTGTAGCCGGCCAGATTACGAACGCCCAACGCCGACATCAGCTTGTAACGACGTTCCATCTCGCCAACGCTCCAGCGTAGCGCGTTGGCAGCATCTTTCATATCCGTGACCACTTCGGTCAGCAGATGCGGGATACCTTCATAGACGGACAGCTCAAGCATTTTCGGGTCAATCATAATAAAGCGCACTTCTTCCGGCGTGGCTTTATAAAGCATGCTGATAATCATGGCGTTAACGCCAACGGACTTACCGGAACCGGTAGTACCGGCCACCAGCAAGTGGGGCATTTTCGCCAGATCGGCAACTACCGGCTGACCTGCGATATCTTTTCCTAACACCACCGATAGCGGCGACGGATTGTCACGGAATTTATCGCACTCAAGTACCTCACGCATATAAACAGTCTGTCGATGTTTATTCGGCAACTCCAGCCCGACGTAAGGTTTGCCTGGGATTACTTCCACCACACGTACGGCTACAGCAGAAAGCGAGCGGGCCAGGTCGCGTGACAGGTTAGAAATACGTGCAGCCTTAACGCCCGGGGCCAGATCAAGTTCAAAGCGAGTGATAACCGGTCCCGGCGAGATGCCCACGACTTCCGCTTTAACGCGATAGTCAGCCAGACGAGCTTCAACCAGACGAGCTGTCTGCTCAAGCGCAAACATATCGACAGGCTCGGCTTCCGGTGGTGGCGCAGTCAGCAGATCCAACGTAGGCAGCGGCGTGGTTGGCTTCTCCAACGGTTGCTCATGACGTACCAGGAACGGATGGAACAGGCTGTCCTGCGGTTTAGCTTCCGGCTGGGTTTGTTCAACCTGACGCACGGTTTCCTGAGACGACCAGGCTGGCGCAGCCGGTTGGGCTGGTTCCTGAGCCGCAGGCTGCCAGGCTGGCGCA
>DOOK01000377.1:4433-5943 GCA_003512805.1 Erwinia sp.
CAGGCTGGCGCAGCCGGTTGGGCTGGTTCCTGAGCCGCAGGCTGCCAGGCGGGCGCAGCCGGTTGGGCCGGTTCCTGAGCTGCAGGCGGCCAGGTTGGCGCAGCTGGTTGGGCCGGCTCCTGAGCTGCAGGCTGCCAGGCTGGCGCAGCCGGTTGAGCTGGTTCCTGAGCTGCAGGCTGCCAGGTTGGCGCAGCCGGTTGGGCCGGTTCCTGAGCTGCAGGCTGCCAGGCTGGTGCAGCCGGTTGAACTGGTTCCTGAGCAGCAGGCTGCCAGGCTGGCGCAGCCGGTTGGACCGGTTCCTGAGCGGCAGGCTGCCAGGCTGGCGCAGCCGGTTGAGCTGGTTCCTGAGCTGCAGGCTGCCAGGTTGGCGCAGCCGGTTGGGCCGGTTCCTGAGCCGCAGGCTGCCAGGTTGGCGCAGACTGTTTTACCGGTTCCTGCGGCTGGCTGTGCTGTTGCCACTGGGCAGCAGGCCGGTTTTGTTGATTTTCAGGCGGCAGCGTAAACAGGGGGTCGCCAGGCGCGTCTTCCACCAGATCGTCCGCCGGTGAAAAATCAAATGCGCCGCCGGTGTTCAATGGAGAAGCGGACTCGTTCGCCTGCGGCTGGCCGTAACGCTGGTTTTGCTGTCCGGCAAACTGACGAGCAAGCTCGGCCTGATGGCGCGCCTCTTCCTCGTCCTCCGCGACATTTTCTGTTGCGGAACCGCTGTCCATTGCAGCATCACTCTCAAGGTACCGCGCCTGCTGCTGAGCGGCAAAAGCGTCGTGCAGAGCGATCTCGTCCTGCCTCTGCTCTTCGGCTTCAGTCGGCGGAGTTGTCTGTAAGCGTTGCTCTTCTTCTTTCGCTTTTTCCTCAGCTATGCGCTGTGAAGGCAGCTTGATGCCGTAAGAAGCCAGTTCACGACGAGTCGGTAATTTAACCGGATTCGGTCGCGGTAAAGCGGGGCCAATACCCTGCTTGACCTGAGGATTAGCAGGAGCAGCCTCGCTGGTAGCACTGAAGCCCGGCATAAACGCTGTGGAAGCGGTGGCCGCGACCTGCGCGGCACTGGCCAGATTTTGCGCTACCTGCTCCGGTTGTGACGTAGAAAAATCGAAAGGCGACGTATCGGCTTCCCGCCAATTACCCATGCGAGGAGCGTCGTCCTCTTCAGAAACAGGAACGGATGGCGCAGGCGTTTCCTCTGGCATCTCGAAGCGATAAAGTTCTGGCTCTGCCGCAACAGGCGGTGTGGAAGCCTGCATAGCTGCTTCCGGCTGCTGCTGAGCGACTGTTGACGCTGCTGCAGGAGCAGAAACTGCCGGGCCTGTCGTCGTCGCTGGCGCAGCCGGTACTGACGCGGGCTTACTTAGCAGAGGATCGTTTTCATCCTCTTCGGCGGCCGGTGCGGCAAGCAGAATATCGTCTTCGTCATCATAACGAGCACGCTGCTTCAGAACGGGTTGGTCATCCAGCGCTTCCTCATCGTCATCGTGGTCATATCTGTACTCATCATCACGCCTGCGTCCAC
>DOOK01000380.1 GCA_003512805.1 Erwinia sp.
CGTACGGCCATGACCGCCGGGAAACGGAGAATGCTGGGTGAACTGGAGGCCGCACTGGAAGCGGTGCAGAAAGCGGAACCGGCCCGGCTGCTGGAAGAAGAGCGGCTGCGTCAGGAAATCGCCGATCTGCGTGCCCGTATCAAGCGTGTGCCCTTTATCGATACTTTTGACCTGCGTTATAAAAATTTCGAGAAGCGCCCTGAACCGTCCAGCCAGGCGGTAATGTTCTGTCTGATGGATGTGTCCGGCTCGATGGATCAGGCAACCAAAGATATGGCTAAACGCTTTTATATTCTGCTCTATCTGTTCCTGAGCCGAACCTATAAAAACGTGGACGTTGTTTATATCCGCCATCATACGCAGGCAAAAGAGGTGGATGAGCAGGAGTTTTTCTATTCGCAGGAAACAGGCGGCACCATCGTTTCGAGCGCCCTCAAGCTGATGGATGAAGTGGTTAAAGAGCGTTACGATCCGGCACAGTGGAACATTTACGCCGCTCAGGCCTCCGATGGCGATAACTGGGCGGATGATTCGCCGCTTTGTCATGAAATTCTGGCTAAAAATATTTTACCGGTCGTACGGTATTACAGCTATATCGAAATTACCCGACGCGCTCATCAGACCCTCTGGCGCGAGTATGAACATTTACAGGCAATGTTCGATAACTTTGCCATCCAACATATTCGTGAACCGGAAGATATTTATCCTGTTTTCCGCGAACTTTTCCACAAACAGGCTGAAAACGCCTGAAAACAATGACGTATCAGTCAGCTCTTCGGGCTGGCTGATCTTTTTGCTTGCTGCAAGGCTTCTTTCTCCACTTCTTCTGTTTTTCACGTCATTATGCGAATTTTAACCTGATCTGTCGTTGCCGCATTTTTTGCCCTGGCGGGTTTTGCTGCTCTTTAAACTGTTTATCGGGCATTCGGTAAGGCTGAAGGCAACCTTAACAGCTGTGGCCTACGCTTCGCATCGGCATACGTTAAAAGTGGGGCACAGGCCACGCTTAACAATGCTGACTACACAGTAAATACTTCTTCTTTCTATCGTTTCGCCCTCTTCTGCCCCACCAGCCCCTCTCAGGCTCACGACATTAATCGAATTCTGATGTCAAAATCAGAGGCTATTTGTTACTATTATTCTTGCGATGGCCGCAGAATATCTAAATTATCATACACTTGTTACCGGAAGCCGCAGAAAACTACCAAAAACAGCCGTGGCGAAACAAAATTGCCCCTATTACGTTATTCAGGGTATGCTTATACCCCGCCATTCAGGCAAATTTTTATCAGATACAGGAGATTGCCCCATTGGAAGCCAGTGCTATCTATAGTCTGTTTATCATCGGTTCAGTGCTGGTGGCGGCAAGCATTTTGCTCAGTTCCTTCTCTTCAAAGCTCGGCATTCCTATTCTGGTTATTTTCCTCGTTCTGGGCATGTTGGCTGGCGTGGACGGTATTGGTGGCATTGCTTTTGATAACTATCCTGCGGCTTATCTGATCAGTAACCTGGCGCTGGCGGTGATCCTGCTGGATGGCGGAATGCGCACTCAGGCCAGTTCGTTTAAAGTGGCGTTGGGACCGGCGCTGTCGCTGTCAACCATTGGCGTATTGATCACCGCCGGTTTGACCGGCATGGCGGCCGCCTGGCTGTTTAACCTGAGCCTGATTGAAGGCTTCCTGGTGGGAGCGATTATTGGCTCTACCGACGCAGCGGCGGTTTTTTCACTGCTCGGCGGCAAAGGGCTAAATGAACGCGTCAGCGCCACGCTGGAAATGGAATCCGGCAGCAACGATCCGATGGCCGTATTTTTGACCATTACGCTAATTGAAATGATTGAGCAGGGTCAGACCGGACTGAGCTGGATGTTCATCGTGCATCTGATCCAGCAGTTTGGTCTGGGTATCGTCTTGGGTCTGGGCGGCGGCTGGGCGCTGCTCCAGCTGATTAACCGCGTCTCGCTGCCCGGTGGACTTTATCCACTATTGGCCGTCAGCGGCGGTATTTTAGTCTTTGCGCTGACCACCGTACTGGAAGGCAGCGGCATCCTGGCGGTCTATCTTTGCGGTTTCTGGCTGGGTAATAACCCGATTCGTAACCGGCACGGCATTCTGCAAACCTTTGACGGGATGGCGTGGCTAAGCCAAATCGGCATGTTCCTGGTACTGGGTCTGCTGGTGAACCCTACCGATCTTTGGAATATCGCGCTACCGGCTATGCTGTTGTCGCTGTGGCTGATATTGTTTGCGCGCCCGCTTTCCGTTTTTGTCGGCCTGCTACCGTTTCGCGGTTTTACCACGCGTGAGCGCTTCTTTATCAGCTGGGTCGGCTTGCGCGGTGCGGTGCCTATTATTTTGGCGGTTTTCCCCATGATGGCCGGTCTGCCGCACGCCTCGCTGTTCTTTAATATTGCTTTCTTTGTGGTGCTGGTTTCGCTGATGGTACAGGGCACCTCTCTCGGCTACGCCGCTCGCAAAGCCAGGGTGATCGTTCCCCCTACCGCCTCGCCCATTTCCCGTGTCGGGCTGGATATCCACCCTGAAAATCCATGGGAACAGTTCGTTTATCAGCTGGGCAGTGACAAATGGTGTATTGGCGCGGCACTACGCGAGTTGAAAATGCCGCGCGAGACGCGTATCGCCGCCCTTTTCCGCGACAACCTGCTGCTTCACCCAACCGGTAATACGCGCCTGCGTGAAGGCGACGTGCTGTGCGTGATTGGCCGTGAAAAGGATCTGCCCGAACTGGGGAAATTGTTCAGCCAGTCCCCACCCGTTTCGCTCGATCAGCGCTTTTTCGGCGACTTTATTCTTCAGGCCGATGCCCGTTTGCATGACGTTTCCGAAATTTACGGCATTGAGCTGGATGAAGAAATCAATATGCAGCAAACGCTGGGACATCTGGTTGCCAGCATGATTGGCGGTGCGCCAGTAGTGGGCGATCAGGTGGAATGGAAAGACATGATCTGGACCGTGGCGGAAAAGCAGGATAACGAAATAGTGAAAATCGGCGTGCGCATGGCGGAAGAGCGAGAATAATCCTGGGGCCAATCGGTAAATAACGACTACCCTTAAGGTTCGTATCTATCCGGAAGGGAGAAAATCATGGGTCATGTCGTAAAGATTGGTCGCTATGAAATTATCGACGCAGAACTGGATGCCGCACATGTCGATACGGTCGTTATTCCCTGCAAGACCAACCCGGCGCTGAGCTACCAGCTCGACGGGTGGGATAATGAGACCAGCGTGCCCGCCTGGATTGATGGCGAACCTGTCGATCTGGCTATCGGCCACTATGACACTGAGCAGGATCAGTGGGTACTGAAAAAGCCAGCCTGAGTTTGTGCCCGTTATCTTGCCGCCGCGTTATTTCGCGGCGGCGAGCTATAATAATGTCTTATATTTGCTATACGCCTGTCATAAATTATCTTCTGTCATTTATTTCCCGCTTCGCTTCCTCTTTATTACTTTGCAAAAAGCAACTCTGCCATTTTAGGAATTACCCGTATTAACTAACTTCCTGTACTCCTGCATACTCTTCCTGCTTCATGATGAAACAACGCCGACGTGTTTCATTTATTTATTCTTCTGAAACATACGGCCGTTAACTATTCACTACGCTGAATTTAAAACTTTTAATTTCAGTATGATAACTCCTGAACGCGTGCTTGATCCTCGTCAGGTCAGCAATCCCTTATGAAAAGAGAGCAGGCATTATGGCAAGTACTCTGGTACTGAATGACCGTCGCCGTGCATTTAGCGGCACCCGGAAAAACATTATCGCCAAGCTGGCATTAAGTCTTAGTGACTTAATTTCAATTAACCTGGCGCTTTTTTTATCTACGGCAACCGTACAAGGTATTTGGGGAAACCTGGATATATTTCTTCCCCCTCAGGAAGTACATATACGCTTTACCGCCCAGTTTGTGATGTCCGTAGTCTGTACGGCCTGGTTCTGGATGCGGCTTCGTCACTACACCTACCGTAAGCCTTTCTGGTTTGAGCTAAAAGAAATTATCAAAACCCTGGTCATTTTCTCGCTGCTCGACCTGGCGCTGATTGCCTTTTCAAAATGGGATTTCTCTCGCCTGCTGTGGAGCTTCACCTGGATCTACGCTCTGATTCTGGTACCGTTGCTGCGCTCGAGCGTTAAGCACGCCATTCTGAAAGCGGGACAGTGGCAGAAGCAAACTATCATTATCGGCTCTGGCAAAAACGCCCGTGAGGCCTACGCGGCGCTGCAGAGCGAAGAGATTCTGGGTTATGAGGTGAAAGCCTTTGTCGCCTCCAACGGCCATACGGGGGCGGAAAGCCTGAACGGCGTACCGGTTATTACGGCTAAAGACATCGTCTGGGACACGGTCGATCTGGAAAATACCCAGTTTATTGTTGCCATGGAATATGAGCAGCAGGCGATGCGTGACAAGTGGCTGAAGCTGCTGTCGAAAAAGAAATGCCGCAGCGTCTCGGTTGTCCCCACGCTACGCGGCGTGCCGCTCTACGGTACCGATATGTCTTTCATCTTTAGTCATGAAGTGATGATCCTGCGCGTCAGCAATAATCTGGCAAAACGCTCTTCCCGCTTCCTGAAACGCGTGTTTGATGTGGTGGTGGCTTCAATGCTGCTGCTGTTTCTGGCGCCCGCTTTTGGCCTGATTTGCTGGCTGGTTGGCCGGGACGGTGGTAACAAAATTTACGGACATGAACGCGTCGGACAGGACGGTAAGAAGTTTAAATGCCTGAAGTTTCGCTCAATGGTGACCAATTC
>DOOK01000005.1 GCA_003512805.1 Erwinia sp.
GGTCGGATTATACGGCGCGAAGCCGTCGAGTCAACGATTTTACTCAGCCGATGAGTCTGTTGCTGCACTATTGAACAGCCAGCGCCGAATCTGTGCCTGACAGCGGCGCGCGCTTCTGCCAGAATAGGCGCCAACCCCCGTTTCAACTTAACACAGATGGATCCTCTCTCTGATGGCAGCAAAGATTATTGACGGTAAAACGATTGCGCAGCAGGTGCGCCTTGAGGTTGCAGAAAAAGTGCAGCAGCGTCTGGCCGCAGGTAAACGCGCGCCAGGTCTGGCGGTCGTCCTGGTAGGTGAGAACCCGGCTTCGCAAATTTACGTGGGCAGCAAGCGTCGCGCCTGTGAAGAGGTCGGCTTTATCTCCCGCTCTTACGATTTGCCTGCTTCCACCAGCGAAGCGGAGCTGTTAGCGCTGATTGATAAGCTGAATGACGATGGCGACATTGACGGCATCCTGGTGCAGCTGCCGCTGCCGGCAGGCATCGATAACGTTAAGGTGTTGGAACGCATCTCGCCGTCGAAAGATGTGGATGGCTTTCATCCCTATAACGTTGGTCGCCTGTGCCAGCGCGCGCCTAAGCTGCGTATCTGTACGCCGCGCGGCATCGTGACGCTGCTGGAACGTTACAATATTGATACCTTTGGTCTGAATGCAGTGGTGGTTGGCGCTTCCAATATCGTTGGTCGCCCAATGAGCATGGAGCTGCTACTGGCTGGCTGCACGACCACGGTAACTCACCGGTTCACTAAAAATCTGCGTCATCACGTTGAGCATGCCGATCTGCTGGTGGTTGCCGTAGGGAAGCCAGGCTTTATCCCTGGTGACTGGATCAAGCCTGGCGCGATCGTGATTGACGTGGGCATCAACCGTCTGGAAAGCGGTAAAGTGGTTGGTGACGTAGATTTTGCTGCAGCTTCCGAGCGGGCAGCTTATATTACGCCGGTTCCAGGCGGTGTTGGCCCGATGACCGTGGCAACGCTGATTCAGAATACCCTGCAAGCCTGCGAAGAATTTCATGATGGAGCAGTAAAATAATGGCCACTTTTTCTCTGGGTAAACATGCCCACGTCGATTTATGCGATTTGCTGAAGCTGGAAGGCTGGGTGGAAAGCGGCGGCGCAGCCAAAGACGTTATCGCCGATGGCCGGGTCACGGTTGATGGTAAAACAGAAACCCGTAAACGCTGTAAAATCGTTGCGGGCCAAACCGTTAACTTTGACGGCAACAGCATCACTGTCGTTGAGTAAAACCGGATACAGGCTGCCCTTTGCAGGCTGAAACGTCAGTGAATAAAGGGGCAGATGCCGGTGCGGAAAGAATTCAGGAGCCGATTGGCTCCTGAATTTTTAGCTTATTTGCGACGCCAGCTGGTTCCCTGCGGGCCGTCCTCCAGTACAATTCCCATTCCGACCAGCTTGTCACGCGCGAGATCGGCCTGGGCCCAGTTTTTCTCTTTACGGGCATCCAGACGCATTTTGATTAGCGCTTCGATCTCGGCCACCTCATCGTCACCGCCCTGTGCGCCGCTTTGCAGGAAGACTTCAGGATCCTGTTCCAGCAGGCCCAGCACGCCAGCCAGCTGACGCAATTTTGCCGCCAGTCCGTTTGCCGCTGCACCGCCTTCCGTTTTCAGGCGGTTAATGTCGCGCGCCATATCAAAAAGCACGGAGTAGGCTTCCGGCGTGTTGAAGTCGTCGTCCATGGCTTCACGGAAACGGGCCTCGAAAGCTTCCCCACCCACCGCTTCGGCAAGGGGATCTGTATTACGCAGCGCGGTATAAAGCCTTTCCAACGCCGCGCGAGCCTGTTTCAGGTTGTCTTCGCCGTAATTTAACTGGCTGCGATAGTGACCCGACATCAGGAAATAGCGCACGGTCTCGGCATCGAAATAGCCCAGCACATCGCGTACGGTAAAGAAGTTGTTTAGCGATTTGGACATCTTTTCGCGGTCAACCATCACCATGCCGGAGTGCATCCAGTAGTTAACGTAAGGACCGTCGTGCGCGCAGGTAGACTGGGCGATTTCATTTTCATGGTGTGGGAACATCAGGTCGGCCCCGCCGCCATGAATATCAAAGTGCTCGCCCAGCTGCTTGCAGTTCATAGCCGAACATTCAATATGCCAGCCCGGACGTCCCTCGCCCCACGGCGAATGCCAGCCTGGCTCATTAGCTTTGGACATTTTCCACAGCACAAAGTCCATCGGATTACGTTTCACATCGGCGGCCACCTCAACGCGCGCGCCCGCCAGGAGCTGTTCCAAATCCTGGCGTGACAGCAGGCCGTAATCCGTATCGCTGGCCACAGAGAACATGACGTCGCCGTTGCTGGCGACGTAGGCATGGTCGCGCTCGATAAGCTTGCTGACCATTTCAATGATGTCGGCGATATGGTGAGTCGCGCGAGGTTCCAAATCCGGCGGCAGGATATTCAGCGCGGTGAAGTCAGCATGCATTTCCCCGATCATGCGATCGGTCAGCACATCGATAGTTTCACCGTTCTCCTGAGCACGCTTGATGATCTTGTCATCAATATCGGTAATATTGCGCACATACTTCAGCGAGTAACCGAGATAGCGCAGATAACGGGCGACCACATCGAAAGCAATAAAAGTGCGCCCGTGACCAATGTGACACAGGTCATAGACGGTGATGCCGCACACGTACATGCCAATTTGACCGGCATGAATAGGTTTAAATTCCTCTTTTTGACGACTCAGGGTATTAAAAATCTTTAGCATTGAGACATTCCGTTTTTAACGTGTGCGATCGTGATAGTGACAGGGATATTCTGACGTATTGTTAACGCAAGCGCCATGCAAAGCAAGGTTCGGCACGCTTCCCTTTATGCGGCGGTGCTGACTCGTCATCACATTTTGTGATATAAGAGCCCTCTATTTTATCGCCTGTCAGCCTGACGATCCCGCTGACAGCAGCTAAATCCACCCCTTCAACCTTTACAGGATGAGAATATGGTCACTTTCCAGACTAACCATGGCGATATCGTTATCAACACCTTTGACGACAAAGCGCCTGAAACTGTTAAAAACTTCCTGGATTACTGCCGTGAAGGTTTTTACGACAACACCATTTTCCACCGTGTCATCAACGGCTTCATGATCCAGGGCGGCGGTTTCGAGCCTGGCATGCAGCAGAAAGCCACCAAAGCGGAAATCCGTAACGAAGCCAGCAACGGC
This sequence comes from Erwinia sp., assembly GCA_003512805.1. Lineage (GTDB taxonomy): Bacteria > Pseudomonadota > Gammaproteobacteria > Enterobacterales > Enterobacteriaceae > Erwinia. Next base: position 3,201 of record DOOK01000005.1, read on the forward strand.
CTGAAGAACACCAAAGGCACGCTGGCAATGGCCCGTACCCAGGCTCCGCACTCCGCAACGGCGCAGTTCTTTATTAACGTGGCGGACAACGACTTCCTGAACTTCCGTGACGAAAGCCTGCAGGGCTGGGGCTACTGCGTCTTCGCTGAAGTTGTGGAAGGCATGGATGTGGTAGAGAAAATCAAAGCCGTTTCCACCGGCCGCAGCGGTATGCATCAGGACGTGCCAAAAGAAGACGTTGTGATCCAGAAAGTCACCGTTAGCGAATAATGTCGCACACGCTGTTTATCGCAGATTTACATCTGTGTGAAGAAGAACCGGCAATCACTGCCGGTTTTCTTGCTTTTTTGCGGCGCGACGCGCGCCAGGCCGACGCGCTGTACATTCTTGGCGACCTGTTTGAAGCCTGGATCGGCGATGACGATCCCAACCCGCTTCATGCAACAGTCGCCGCCGCGCTGGATGAATTACGGCTGGCGGGCGTTCCCTGCTTCTTTATTCACGGCAACCGCGATTTTCTGCTGGGTCAACGATTCGCAAAATCATGCGGTATGCAGCTGCTGCCAGAAGTGCAACGGCTGGAACTGTATGGTCAGCCGCTGTTGATTATGCATGGCGATACGCTGTGTACCGATGACGAAGGTTATCAACGCTTTCGCCGCAAGGTTCATCAGCGCTGGCTGCAAAAGCTCTTTCTGGCGCTGCCGCTGGTTCTGCGCCAACGTATCGCTGGAAAAATGCGGGCCAGCAGTAAACAGGCTAACCGCAGCAAAACGCTGGCGATTATGGACGTCAATGCCCGGGCAGTGAGTCAGACAATGAGCCGTTATCAGGTTCAGTCTCTTATCCACGGGCATACGCATCGACCCGCCATTCATTCGCTCACCGTTAATGGTCTGCCCGCTGAACGTGCCGTGCTGGGTGCCTGGCATACGGAAGGATCGATGATTCGCGTGACGATGGCCGGCACAGAGCTGATCGCTTTTCCGCTGTAAATTGCCCCGTACTGCCATTAACCGAGGCGTGCTCTTTTTAAGCCCGCCTGATAAAAGAACGTCTTACCCATCTTTCCTGACCTTCGGCACTGACAGCAGCCTTACGCAGTAAAGGCTGACCTGCTGGGCCGCTTTCCCCTCGTCCGTGACGCGATTGAACCGACGCAACCGTTTTCCTGCCCGGTGAGTCATGGTATTCTCTCAGCCCTTCCTGTCTGGCTGACCGACCAGCTTCCAGACACTGCTTGTATAATCACAGGAGTCGCACCCGCATGTCTTCTACTGCCGCACCAGCCCGCATCGCCATTGTAATGGGGTCCAAAAGTGACTGGGCAACCCTGCACTTTGCCGCGGACATTCTTACCAGCCTGGCTGTCCCTTTTCATTGTGAGGTGGTTTCAGCGCACCGGACGCCGGACAAGCTGTTCAGCTTTGCCGAACAGGCCGCAGAGAACGGCATCCAGGTTATTATCGCTGGCGCTGGCGGCGCGGCGCACCTGCCCGGGATGCTGGCAGCGAAAACCCTGGTGCCCGTGCTGGGCGTACCCGTTCAGAGCGCGGCGCTAAGCGGCGTTGACAGCCTTTACTCCATCGTCCAGATGCCACGCGGTATTCCGGTCGGCACGCTGGCTATCGGTAAAGCAGGCGCAGCCAATGCGGCACTGCTGGCTGCGCAAATTCTGGCGCTGCACGATGGGGAACTAAGCCAGCGCCTGGCGGCCTGGCGTCAAAGCCAGACTGATGAAGTCCTGAACAATCCGGATCCGCGGGAGGAAGCATGAAACCGGTCTGCGTATTAGGCAATGGTCAGCTGGGGCGGATGCTGCGCCAGGCTGGCGAACCGCTGGGGATAGCCGTTTATCCTGTCGGACCGGATGCGGAACCGGAAGCCCTGCCGATCCAACAAAGCGTGATCACGGCCGAGATCGAGCGCTGGCCGGAGACGGCCCTGACGCGCGAACTCTCGCACCATCATGCCTTTGTAAACCGCGATATTTTTCCGCTGCTGGCCGATCGCCTGACGCAGAAACAGCTGTTGGATCGGCTGAACCTGGCAACCGCGCCCTGGCAGCTGCTGAGCGAGGCTGCGCAGTGGCCCGAGGTATTCGACAGACTGGGCGAACTGGCTATCGTTAAGCGCCGTACGGGCGGCTACGATGGCCGCGGCCAGTGGCGTGTGAGGCAGGATGATGCGGCTTCCCTGCCGGCAGATTGCTACGGCGAATGCATTGTGGAACAGGGCATTAATTTTTCTGGCGAAGTCTCTCTGGTAGGCGCTCGTGCTCATGATGGCAGCACGGTTTTCTATCCTCTGACCCACAACCTGCATCAGGACGGTATTTTACGCGCCAGCGTGGCGTTGCCGACGCCGGATGCAGAGCGTCAACGGCAGGCTGAAAGGATGCTGGCCGCTATTATGCACGAGCTGAACTATGTGGGCGTGATGGCAATGGAGTGCTTCGTCGTGCCGGAAGGGCTGCTGATTAACGAGCTGGCGCCTCGCGTGCATAATAGCGGCCACTGGACACAGGATGGCGCGTCTATCAGTCAGTTTGAACTGCATCTGCGCGCGATCCTGAACCTGCCTTTACCTGCACCTGTGGTCAACACTCCATCGGTTATGATTAACCTGATTGGTACAAAAGTTAACCTTGCCTGGCTGGCACAACCGTTGGTTCGGCTGCACTGGTATGAAAAAGAGGTGCGTCCGGGACGTAAGGTGGGTCACCTGAACCTGTGTGATACCAGCCACGTCTCGCTTCAGCAGGCTTTGACCGCGCTGGCACAGGATTTACCTGCCGATTATGCCGCCGGCATCGCCTGGTCTGTGGCCCATCTGAAAAAAGACAGTGCTTAACTGTACTTAAGTATGGCTATTAATTTGCTGGCGAAAACCGTATTGTAGTCGCGTACAAAACAATAAATACATAATACTATTAAGTAATTAGAAATTTTTTTGCCAACACCAAGGGAACCATTCTCAGATTTTCTTAACAAACACGTAAATTTTGCTTCATAATCTACGTGTTCAGGGTCTGGTTTGGTTCTCCTCCCTCGCTTCACTCATCAAATTGTGCCCTTGCTTCACCCCCCTGTTTCTTCAGCTCCCGGAAAAAGCTACTATGATTTTCAGCTCTGCAGGACAAGCTGAACATTATTCCGCCATTTACTTTAGCGCCACTTATCGACAACAACCTGTTCAGGCAGGGTGCAACGTTAGGTCTGGCTTTAAAAACATGGTAAAGTCGGCTATTGACGATGGAAGCCCCACTTTCTCAGGGAGATAATTACATGTCTAAATCATTTTTTAGTAATCAGGTTATCAATGCCTCAATAAAAGATTACCTTGAGAGGAAACTGACACAATTCAGTAACGTTAAGTACGCCTATGCGATTATGAGTAAACGCAACCCTGCCGATTTTTCCATAATTTCTAACCGGCCGGAATGGTTTCAGGTGTATGTTGAAAACAACTTTCAGTTTATTGACCCTGTTCTGATCACGGCGCTTTACCGTGTTTCGCCCTTCTCATGGGATGAAAACATTATGCTGAATAAAGGCGTCAAGGTTCCCAAGCTCTTTGATATGGCACGCAACCACAATATCATCAATGGTTTTACCTTTGTTCTTCACGATCATAATAATAATCTCGTGGTACTTTCCATCATGTTGGATGAGCATTGTGACGATAACATTGAAGAATTGATCCAGACAAACAAAAGTAAATTACAAATGCTGCTGGTCAGCGCGCATCAAAAGCTGACCGAACTGTATCAGGAGCAGGCAAGAAAAACCGATTTTGATGAGATGAACACCCGGGAAATCTTCTCTAAAAGAGAAAATGAGATTATTTACTGGGCCAGTGTGGGGAAATCTTACCAGGAAATTGCGTTGATTCTGGGTATCAAGCTCACCACGGTTAAGTACCATATTGGTAACGCAGTAAGAAAGCTAGGC
>DOOK01000248.1:0-197 GCA_003512805.1 Erwinia sp.
AGCATTGGGAACCACGAAATGAAGATAGAAGCCAGCAGGCTCGGCTCTTCAGGCGGTTCGCCAACCACTTTTACATTTTTGGTCAACAGGTTATCGAGCAACTTAGGATCGTTGACGGGGATGTAGGTTGTGTATTTGTTGCTGTCTTTTTTGACAACGTTGATTTCACGCCCGTTAATACGTGCCTCGCGGACCTG
>DOOK01000248.1:288-2839 GCA_003512805.1 Erwinia sp.
GCGGACCTGATCCTGGTTCACTTCCGACAGGAAGGTTGAATAATCAACCCTACGGCCATTTGACTCGCTGGGCCCAAAGCTCTGGAAGACCGACATCAGCACGACTGCGATGACTAGCCAGAGAATCAGGTTTTTCGCCATGTCACTCAAGGGATTAACCTCTTATTACAACTGTGTTAACAGACAGCGTAGGGTACTATAGTTTGCGCCCTGTCGCTACAATGTACACTTCACGCGAACGAGAGCGTGAAGCGTCCGGCTTACGAATTTTTACTTTCGTAAACAGGGAGCGAATTTCCCGGAGGTATTCTTCAAAGCCATCTCCCTGAAACACTTTCACTAGAAAACTGCCACCGGGTGCCAGAACGTCCCGGCACATCTCCAGTGCAAGCTCAACCAAATACATTGACCTTGGAATATCTACCGCAGGCGTTCCCGTCATATTGGGAGCCATGTCGGACATGACTACCTGCACTTTGGCATCGCCGACGCGATCCATGAGTGCTTTCAGCACCAGTTCATCACGAAAATCGCCCTGAAGGAAATCGACGCCAACGATAGGATCCATTGGCAGGATATCACAAGCAATAACGTGACCTTTCGCGCCAATTTGCGTGACCACATACTGTGACCATCCGCCTGGTGCCGCACCGAGATCGACAACCGTCATCCCCGGCTTAAACAGCTTGTCACCCTGCTGTATTTCATCAAGTTTAAACCAGGCACGCGAACGCAGCCCTTTTTTCTGCGCTTGCAGCACATATTTATCGCTAAAGTGTTCCTGTAGCCAGCGGCTGGAACTGGCCGAACGCTTTTTACCAGTCATACAATTTCCAACTATGATTCAACGTATGCGATAAATAAACCGCACAAATCAGCATGCCGATTTGGTGATATACCCGAGATGGCGGTAGAATGACCCGTTTTCAATCCCAATGTAAGTAAAAAATACGATGAATCTGAGTACCAAACAAAAACAGCACCTGAAAGGACTGGCCCATCCGCTGAAGCCTGTCGTGATGTTAGGCAACAACGGTCTGACCGAAGGGGTGCTGGCCGAAATCGAACAGGCACTGGAGCACCATGAGCTCATCAAGGTAAAAATCGCGACGGAAGACCGTGAGACAAAAACCCTGGTGGTAGAAGCTATCGTGCGCGAAACCAAAGCCGCAAACGTGCAGGTTATCGGCAAGACGCTGGTGCTGTACCGTCCGACGAAGGAACGTAAAATCGCCCTTCCCCGCTAAAAGCTAGCCGTAGAAGAAAGTGACACGCTCGTGATGTCAGGAAAAGGCCGCAAAGCGGCCTTTTTCTTTTCTTTACACTATGTCTGAAAAATAGCTTAAGAGTAAATCAGATATACTCGATTTTCAGAATTTCATACTCAACGTCGCCACCCGGCGTTTTGATGATGGCAACATCATCCACTTGTTTGCCAATTAAACCGCGCGCCATCGGCGAATTAACAGAAATCAGGTTTTGTTTAAAGTCCGCTTCGTCATCGCCCACGATACGATAGGTTGACTCTTCGTCCGTGTCTACGTTCAACACGGTAACAGTAGCGCCGAAAATCACGCGACCGTTCGCATTCATTTTAGTGACGTCGATCACCTGCGCGTTAGACAGCTTGGCTTCGATTTCCTGAATACGTCCTTCACAGAAGCCCTGCTCTTCGCGTGCGGCGTGGTACTCTGCGTTTTCTTTCAGGTCGCCATGCTCGCGCGCGTCCGCAATAGAGGCAATAATTCTGGGGCGTTTAACGGTTTTCAGCTCTTCAAGCTCTTCGCGCAGTCTCTCGGCGCCCCTTAACGTCATCGGAATCTGATTCATCTCAATACCTCGTCAACTGATCCTGTACAAAATTTTTGTCATCCTGACAGGTAAGCGCAGAAAAAGCGTTCTGCGGCGCTTGCCACTGATTTACAAACGAAAGAAACCTGACCCGGAGGGAACCCAGGGCCTGGTGGTTTTGCATTTTGATACGTATTTTACCCCAGAGTTCCCTATGGGTCATCGTTTACTTTCCACCATGATGCACCGTAGTATGGCAACATCACCTGCCAGTAAACGCGAGATTATGCGATTTTCACGAATTGTTACCGGCTTAGCTTGCGCATTTATGCTGAATGCCAACGCGGCCACGGTCGAAGACTATATGCAGTATCTGCCCGATGGCGCAAATCTGGCGCTGATGGTGCAAAAAGTCGGTGCGCCTGCGCCCTCTATTGATTACCACAGCAAGCAGATGGCGCTGCCAGCCAGTACGATGAAAGTCATTACTGCTCTGGCGGCTTTGCTACAGCTTGGCCCAGATTACCGTTTTCATACCCAGCTGGAAAGTAAAGGTTCCGTCAGCAATGGTACGCTAAAAGGTGACCTTGTGGCGCGATTTGGCGGCGATCCGACGCTAACACGCCAGGATCTGCGAAATATGGTTACGGCACTGAAGAAGCAAGGCGTCGATCATATCCAGGGTAATCTGGTTATCGATACGTCAGTGTTTGCCAGCCACGATAAGGCACCTGGCTGGCCGTGGAATGATATGACGCAA
>DOOK01000246.1:0-2463 GCA_003512805.1 Erwinia sp.
GGTCGATTTTTCTCTTCTTCCCCGTTTTCAGGCTGGTTTTATCCGGCCTGACATTTGTTAACGCCGCTGAGCCGCATACGGCCTTTTCTGGCATGACCTCTTCCGGAACGCTTATCCCTTTTACTGCCCTAACATCATAACGCCCTCAGGATCCCCATATAGTTACAACATACCTTAAATGCAGTTTAGCCTCTGCTTTGGCTATGGAGTAGGGTGGTTTATCTCAAGATACAGCAGCGGGTCAACTACCCATACATCAGCCGCTTTCACCGTTCGACAAAAGGAAAACCTATGAGTCATCAACCCCGGATACTTGCCGTTGCGGGCAGCCTGCGTGGCGCTTCGGTTAACCACCTCTTTCTACGAACCCTGCGGCTCATCAAACCGGCAAATATAGATTTTAAGATCTACTCAGAGCTGGGCAGTCTGCCGCTGTTTAATGCGGACAATGATGAGCACGCCGGGGAAGAGGTGGGGCGCTGGCGTAAGGAAATTGCCGATGCCGATATGCTCTTACTGGTCAGCCCTGAGTATGCGCACGGTGTTTCAGGAGTGATGAAAAATGCGCTGGACTGGATTGTTGGCAGCGGAGAGTTGATGGAAAAGAGACTGGCCTTTCCGAATCTTTCGGTGCGCGCAACCCTTGCGCAGGCGCAGCTGACGGAAATGCTCCATATCCTCGGTTGTCGGTTACTTGAAGATTGCAGTCCCCAGGCGACGCCCGAACGTCCGCTAATGCTGCCCGCGATGGATGAACAGTCGCTACTTGCTGATAAACGCACCGGGCCAGAACTAAAAAAACTCTGGCTGCATCTTGAGCATGCTCTGCTGGCAGAGCCAGAAAATCAGCCAGGCCATCGCGCCGGAGGGGATCTCTGGGGGTAACAAAAAGACATCGGGCATCCTGTCCTTCGGCGCTTTGCAAAGCGCCAAAGGAAGGGAGGTAAACCCTCAGCGTTTCTGGCTGGCTGGCAAGATGGCCACAGATTCTAAAAGGGAATAAAACGTCTTTTACAGCGATTTCTGTCACAAACTTGATAAAAAGGAGACTGTCGTATAGAGTAAATTCCCGTAAAGAAACGTTTTTAAGCGCCGTAATTTTAATTTTCGCTGCTTTATAGCTTTCATTCCCTTCTCTCTCCATAAGCTCCAACGGCAACGAAAGCTATGATGCTGCCAGTCATTCTCACTAAGGGGACTGCATGAGCACGCACTCAGAAAACAGACATAAAAAGCACTTTTGGCAGAAAAAACAGAAAGAGAAAGAACTGACTGTCGAAGACATTACCATTGTGGACAACGACATGCTAAAGCGTGCCGTGGGCGCAGCCGCGCTCGGTAACGCCATGGAATGGTTCGACTTTGGCGTTTACAGCTATCTGGCTGTCACCATCGGTAAGGTTTTCTTTCCGGGGGGAAGCTCGGCGGCACAGCTGCTCGCGGCCTTCGGCGCCTTTGCTGCTGCCTTCGTGGTGCGTCCTATCGGCGGGCTGGTATTCGGGCCGTTGGGGGACAGAGTGGGGCGGCAGAAAGTCCTGGCCATTACCATGATCATGATGGCTATCGGTACCTTCTGTATCGGTTTGATCCCAAGCTATGACAGCATCGGTATTCTTGCCCCGATCCTGCTGCTGGTGGCCCGCCTGGTGCAGGGCTTCTCTACCGGCGGCGAATACGGCGGCGCGGCAACTTTTATTGCCGAATACTCTACCGATAACCGCCGCGGATTTATGGGCAGCTTCCTGGAATTCGGCACGTTAGGCGGCTATTTGCTCGGCGCGGGCCTGGTAACAGGGCTGACGGCGGCGATGCCAGAGGCAACGCTGCTGAACTGGGGCTGGCGTATTCCGTTCTTTATCGCTGCGCCGCTGGGGCTGTTTGGCCTTTACGTTCGCCTGAAGCTGGAAGAAACGCCGGCGTTTCAAAAGCACATGGAAAAACAGGATGCGCTGGAGCACAGCAAACCGCGCCTGACGCTGCTGCAAATGCTGAGCAAATATCGCGCCCAGATGCTGAAATGTATCGGCCTGGTGCTGCTGTTTAACGTCTCCAACTATATGTTGACCTCTTATATGCCAAGCTACCTGACCGGTATCCTCGGTCTGAGCGAGATGAGCAGCCTGTTGCTGATCCTGGTAGTGATGTTTGTGATGATGCCGCTGACGTTGTTCTCTGGCCATTGGAACGATCGCCTGGGCCGTCGTCCGGTTATCCTGTGCGGCGCAATCGGCCTGATTGTCCTGGCGATCCCCAGCCTGATGTTGATTGGTTCCGGTAATATGTGGCTGGTGTTCGCCGGACTGATCATTCTGGGTGTGCTGCATACCTGCTTTAGCGGCTCAATGCCGGCCACGCTGCCCGCGCTGTTCGCTACGGATATTCGCTACAGTGCGCTGGCCATCGGTTTTAACCTGTCCGTTTCGCTGTTTGGCGGCACCACGCCGCTGATCACCACCTGGCTGG
>DOOK01000246.1:2630-3080 GCA_003512805.1 Erwinia sp.
GCTGATCACCACCTGGCTGGTTTCAACAACGCATAACCTGATGATGCCTGCTTACTATCTGATGGGGGCTGGCGCAATCGGCGTGATCACCGTCTTCACTATGCGTGAAACGGCTCGTAAACCGCTAACCGGTTCCGCCCCTGCCGTCGGCAGTGAAGCGGAGGCGCACTCGCTGATAAAAAAATTGCGTCTGCGTCAGCAAAAGAAAGATGCGGCTTCGTCTGTAAAATAATATTTCATAGCATGGTCAGATGATGACATGAAATAACAAGTCATGTGAAAAGGCGGCATTTTTAATGCCGCCTTTTTATTTATAAGCGGGAAAGTGAGAAGGGCGTTAAATCAAATTTTGAAGGTTTTCCTTGAGCAAATTGCGCCGCAATCTCGCCCAATACCGTGGCAAATTTAAATCCGTGTCCACTTAGCCCGCTAATAATCAACCGGTCCGCT
>DOOK01000339.1 GCA_003512805.1 Erwinia sp.
TCTTCCGATCTCAGCCAGGAAAGCTTCTGCATCATGATCCCGCCGCCGAACGTCACCGGTAGCTTGCATATGGGTCATGCGTTCCAGCAAACCATCATGGATACCATGATCCGCTACCAGCGTATGCAGGGAAAAAACACCCTGTGGCAGGCGGGCACGGACCATGCGGGCATCGCCACGCAGATGGTGGTGGAGCGTAAGATCGCCGCGGAAGAAGGCAAAACGCGCAAAGACTACGGTCGCGATGCCTTTATCGAAAAAATCTGGCAGTGGAAGGCGGAATCCGGCGGCACCATTACCCGCCAGATGCGCCGTCTGGGCAACTCCGTGGACTGGGAGCGCGAACGCTTCACCATGGACGATGGCCTTTCCAACGCAGTGAAAGAAGTGTTTGTGCGCCTCTACAAAGAGAACCTGATTTACCGTGGCAAACGCCTGGTGAACTGGGATCCTAAACTGCGCACGGCGATCTCCGATCTGGAAGTGGAAAACCGCGAGTCTAAAGGCTCAATGTGGCATATCCGCTATCCGCTGGCCGACGGCGCGAAAACCGCTGACGGTAAAGATTATCTGGTGGTGGCGACTACCCGCCCGGAAACGGTGCTGGGCGATACCGGCGTGGCCGTTAACCCGGAAGATCCTCGCTACAAAGATCTGATCGGTAAATTCATCGTGCTGCCGCTGGTTAATCGCCGCATTCCCATCGTCGGTGATGAACACGCCGATATGGAAAAAGGCACCGGCTGCGTGAAGATCACGCCAGCGCACGACTTTAACGACTATGAAGTGGGTCGTCGTCACCAGCTGCCGATGATCAACATCCTGACCTTTGATGGCGATATCCGTGACGCCGCCCAGGTCTATGACACCAATGGCGAAGAGTCTGACGTTTACAGCAACGCCATCCCGGCCGCCTTCCAGAAGCTGGAGCGTTTTGCCGCACGTAAAGCTATCGTTGCTGCTGTTGATGAGCTTGGCCTGCTCGATGAAATCAAACCACACGATCTGACTGTCCCGTACGGCGATCGCGGTGGCGTAGTGATCGAGCCAATGCTGACCGACCAGTGGTACGTGCGTACTGCACCGCTGGCAAAAGTTGCCGTGGAAGCCGTTGAACAGGGTGATATTCAGTTCGTGCCTAAGCAGTACGAGAACATGTACTTCTCCTGGATGCGTGATATTCAGGACTGGTGTATTTCTCGTCAACTGTGGTGGGGCCACCGCATCCCGGCCTGGTACGATGCCGAAGGCAATGTTTACGTTGGCCGTACGGAAGAAGAAGTGCGCGCCGAAAATAACCTGGGTACGGACGTGGTGCTGAACCAGGACGAAGACGTGCTGGATACCTGGTTCTCCTCAGGGCTGTGGACTTTCTCCACGCTGGGCTGGCCGGAAAAAACGCCGGATCTGAGCACCTTCCACCCGACCAGCGTGCTGGTCAGCGGCTTCGACATTATCTTCTTCTGGATCGCCCGCATGATCATGTTGACCATGCACTTCATCAAAGATGAAGACGGCAAGCCGCAGGTGCCGTTTAAAACTGTCTATATGACGGGGCTGATCCGTGACGAAGAAGGACAGAAGATGTCCAAGTCGAAAGGCAACGTAATCGATCCGCTGGATATGGTTGACGGCATTTCGCTGGAAGATCTGCTGGAGAAACGCACCGGCAATATGATGCAGCCTCAGCTGGCGGAGAAAATCCGCAAGCGCACCGAGAAACAATTCCCGAACGGCATCGAACCGCACGGTACCGATGCGCTGCGCTTTACGCTGGCGGCGCTGGCCTCTACCGGTCGTGATATCAACTGGGATATGAAGCGCCTGGAAGGCTATCGCAACTTCTGTAACAAGCTGTGGAACGCCAGCCGTTTCGTGCTGATGAACACCCAGGATCAGGACTGCGGCTTTAACGGCGGCGAGCTGGAACTGTCGCTGGCGGATCGCTGGATCCTGGCCGAATTCAACCAGACGGTGAAAGCTTACCGTGGCGCGCTGGACAGCTACCGCTTCGATATTGCCGCCAACATCCTGTATGAGTTCACCTGGAACCAGTTCTGTGACTGGTATCTGGAGCTGACCAAGCCGGTAATGAACGGCGGTTCAGAAGCCCAGCTGCGCGGCACCCGCAACACGCTGGTTGTGGTGCTGGAAGCGTTGCTGCGCCTGGCGCATCCGATTATTCCTTTTATCACTGAAACCATCTGGCAGCAGGTGAAAGTGCTGAAAAACATCAGCGATGACACCATCATGCTGCAGCCGATGCCGGAATTTGAAGAAGCGAAAGTGGATGAGGCGGCGCTGAGCGATACAGAATGGCTGAAGCAGGCTATTGTCGCGGTGCGTAACATTCGTGCGGAGATGAACCTGTCACCCTCCAAACCGCTCGATGTGATGCTGCGCGGCGCGAGCGCTGACGTTGTGCGCCGCGTGACCGATAACCATAACTTCCTGAAGTCTTTGGCCCGTCTGGACAGTCTGACCTGCATGGCCGCTGGCGAGAAAGGCCCGGTTTCGGTCACCAAGATCATCGACGGTGCAGAGCTGCTGATCCCGATGGCTGGCCTGGTGGATAAAACCGCCGAGCTGGATCGTCTGGCCAAAGAAGTCAGCAAGCTGGAAGTGGAAATCGGCAAAATTGAAGGCAAGCTTTCTAATGAAGGCTTTGTCTCCCGCGCACCGGAAGCCGTTGTGGCAAAAGAGCGCGAGCGCATGGCCGAGTTCGAACAGGCCAGGCTCAAGCTGATTGAGCAGCAGGCCATTATCGCGGCACTGTAACCGCATCAGCCAGACGGCAGTCATATGCCGCCATCACGAAGCGCCCCGTAACCTGTTTACGGGGCGTTTTTTTATCCCTAAAAGGCGCGCCCAAACAAATTCTTAAGAAAGCGGTGGTACATTAACGGTCTGTTACTTTCCCGGGACAAAACGATGACTGACAAGTATGCCAGACCCCAAATGGCGCTTCACTGGCTGACCGTGCTGCTGCTTACCGTTGCCTACGCCGCGATTGAACTTAGGGGTTTTGCCGACCGCGGATCCTGGCAGCGGCTGGCCATGATTATTACGCATTTCAGTGCAGGAGCGAGTGTGCTGCTGGTGATGCTGGCCCGTATGTTTTTGCGTTTCCGCCACCGTAGGCCGGCGATTACCCCACCCATCGCCAGCTGGCAAAAAGGCCTGTCACATGCGGTGCATACCGCGCTCTATGCCTTATTTATCGTGCTGCCCATACTGGGTCTTTCTTCCCGCTATCTCTCCGGTCGGCAGTGGTGGTTGTTTGGCGCAAACATGCCGGTCTCTGCCACCCCCAATCCGGAACTGGCCCATACGATTATTGAGTGGCATGAAACGCTGGCGCCGCTCGGTTACTGGCTGATTGGTCTGCACGCGCTGGCTGCCCTCTTCCATCACTATTTTCTGAAAGATGATACCCTGGCGCGCATGATGCCTGCCCGGCGCATTAAATAGCGCGCCGGTCATTAAGGCGGGCCTGGCCTGCACTCTCGCAAAAGCCGCCCGTTTTACCTTGCCCGCTCTCCCGGCGGGCTTTGCTTTTCGCGCGTAAGCGGATGATTGCATCCTCGCCCGACGGATGGTATTACACTGCAAAACTCTCTGAAAAAATGGCTTCCTGCTTATGACCAGTACCCTTTCGCCCGCTATCCGGGTTCGGCTTATTGAACCCGCTGATAACCCCCATATCGCTCACGTTATCCGTCAGGTTTCCGCCGAGTGCGGCCTGACTGCCGATAAAGGTTTTACGGTTGCCGATCCGAACCTCGACCAGCTCTGTGAACTCTATCGCCAGCCCAACAGCGCCTACTGGGTGATTGAGCTGGACGGCAAGGTGATGGGCGGCGGCGGCGTGGCCCCGTTACAAGGCAGCGAAGCGGACGTTTGTGAACTGCAAAAAATGTATTTTATGCCTGAACTGCGTGGGCTGGGCGTGGCGAAAGCGTTGGCGTTGCAGGCCATGGAACATGCCCGCGGGCTGGGCTTTAAGCGCTGCTACCTGGAAACCACCGCCTCACTGACCCGCGCCATCCGCCTTTACGAGCACCTGGGCTTTCAGCATATCGATGGGCCGATGGGCAACACCGGCCACGTCGATTGCGAAGTAACCATGCTGCGTTCGTTATAAATCAGCAGGCTATCAGGGTGGCGTCAGCGGTGCAGGTGCAGGCTACGGTGAGCGGCGCGCGATGTAGCTTAAATCGTTGATCGCCTCGATAACAAACTCGCCGGCATCGTTATAACGGATACGGGTAACGCTGGCATTATCGAGCGGCTGCGTGAGCTGCTGATAACCCAGCTCGTGCAGCAGCGTCATAATTGTCATGCCGTGTGTAACAATCAGCACGTTGCTGCCGCCCTACCGCTGCTCCATGCCGCAATAAAATGTGTCGGTTTCAGCCCGCGTCCCGCTTTTTTGACGATTTCTGCTTTTATTTATGGCATGCGGAAATAAATATTACACCCAGTCCGGCAGGCCGCTGTGGAAACGCAGTTCGCTGTCAGGTTCGCCGATCAGCTTTGCTTCCGTTTCGCCTATTTTTCGCACGCGCGCGGTAATATCCTCTGCCGAAATGTCTGCAGCCAGTGCCAGATAGTCCTGATAATGTCGTGCTTCTGAACGCAGCAGGGAAAAATAAAAATCGGCCAGCTCTTTGTCCAGATAAGGCGCCAGGCTGGCGAAGCGTTCGCAGGAGCGGGCTTCTATATAGGCCCCGCAAATCAGCTTATCCACCAGCGTCTGCGGCTCGTGCGTGGTAACTTCCCGCAACAGACCTTTGGCATAACGGCTGGCAGTGATTTTGACGTAGGGAATGGCACGATCCTGCATAATTTCCAGTACCTGATAAAAATGATGCAGCTCTTCTTTAATCAGCAGCACCATCTTGTCTACCAGCCTGTCGCCGTAGGGCACGTCCGTGCGGCTGATAATCGCTTTCGACAACCCTTTATGCTGTTCCAGGAAAGCTAAGTCGGCGTTTTCGCTGTGCACAAACTGTTCCCAGGGCTTTAACCAGGCCAGCAGCGCGTCGCCGCTCTCTTTATCCGCTACGTATTTGCGGATCAGCCACATGGCGGTTTGGGCAGCCTTCAGCTCGCAAACAAGGTGATCGGTCAGCAGCAGCGGCAGGTTTTCCGGCTTGCGGGCTTCGTCGAGCCATTTTTGCGGCGTACGGCAGTGCAGGAAAGCGTGAACGGGAGCAAGCAGGTCGTGGGTGATCATGCGGGCAAACAATCCGTAAAAATCGGGTTAAAAAAGCCTCGCGCCGCCCTGCAGGGAGCAGGACGACGCAAACGGGCAGACAGCGTCCGCCCACGAGCATCAGTGACGAGTGCCGTTGTCTTCTTCGTCGGTCAGGTCGTCGTCCTCGTCTTCGTCCTCATCCTCAGCATCCGGATCTTCAAAGTAAGTGCCCCAGCCGTCGTAATCCACGTTGTACTTCGCGGCGAGGTCAATCAGCTGCTCTACCTGAGCATCGATCAGCTCCGCGTTCAGCGCGGCTTCGCTCAGGATATCGCAGCACATCACTTTAGTGCCGTCTTCCAGGTCCAGTTCTTCCGGCTCGGTGACTTCGTAACCCAGCTTGAACGCATCAACCGCCGCCTTTTCCAGCGCGTCAAAGCTGTCGCAGGAGAGGTGGTGTTCGATGGTGTAGAGCGCATCCGGGTCGCTGCCATCATCCAACAGCTCTTCAATAATCAGCCGCGTCTCTTCACGCTGCTCTTCCAGCAATGCTTCATTTGCCATGATCCGTTCCTCTGTATGTGGCCTTTGTTAAGTATTTTCCCACACTGTCCTCTGCGCCACTACCTTTATAGAAAAGTTTCTGCACGCCAGGGTTGAAAATGCATATTAATACAGTTAACTTGAATTTTAATTCATAAATTACTTTCCGGAGCACGCAATGAGTCAGTTATATCAACGCCATTTCCTCAGGCTGCTTGATTTTACCCAAGCCGACATTACCGCTTTACTCGCGCTGGCCGCACGGCTTAAGACCGATAAGAAAAACGGTGAAGAAGTGCAGCACCTCAAAGGTAAAAATATCGCGCTCATCTTCGAAAAAGACTCGACCCGCACCCGATGCTCTTTCGAAGTTGCCGCTTACGATCAGGGCGCCAACGTCACCTGGATTGGCCCAAGCGGGAGCCAGATCGGCCATAAAGAGTCGATGAAAGATACCGCGCGCGTGCTGGGACGCATGTATAACGGCATCCAGTATCGCGGTCACGGGCAGGCATTGGTGGAATCACTGGCGGAACACGCGGGCGTACCGGTGTGGAACGGCCTGACCGATGAATTCCACCCCACGCAGCTGCTGGCAGATTTATTGACCATGCAGGAGCATCTGCCGGAGAAACCTTTCAGCGAGATGGTTTTTACTTACGTGGGCGATGCGCGTAACAATATGGGCAATACTATGATGGAGGCCGCGGCGCTGACCGGGCTGGATCTCCGGCTGGTGGCCCCGAAAGGCTGCTGGCCGGACGCCGCGCTGGTGAACGAATGCCGTCAGGCTGCGCAGGCCAGCGGCGCTAAGATTACGCTGACGGAAGATATTGCTGAAGGCGTTAAAGGCGCTGACTTTATCTATACTGACGTCTGGGTGTCCATGGGCGAGCCGAAAGCAGTCTGGGAGGAGCGTATCGCCCTGCTGCGAGCGTACCAGGTCAATAGCGAGATGCTGGCGCTTACCGGTAATCCAGAGGTGAAATTCCTACATTGCCTGCCCGCTTTCCATGACGATCAAACCACGATGGGCCAGCAGATGGCTGAGCAATACGATCTGCACGGCGGCATGGAAGTGACCAACGAAGTGTTTGAATCCAAACATAGCGTGGTGTTCGACCAGGCGGAAAATCGCCTGCATACCATTAAAGCGGTGATGGTGGCGACGCTGGCCAAATTACCCTGAACCTGCGCCAGGCAAACGATTACTTTTACTTGCCGCCGTGGAATGAATGCGTATAATGCCCCCCGTTTGTCTGGAGGATGCATGAAACTGATTACTGCTGACATTGTAAAAATGACGAGCCTGAATGCAGGCCGGCAGTGCCGTTTTTCCTCCTTCCCGATCGGTAAAAACGCCCCTCAATGAGGGGCTTTTTTTTGCCCATTTTTTAGCTTACCGGCACGTGCAGAGGAAAGTGAACATGTCTAACCCACTGTATCACAAAAATATTATCTCAATTAACGATCTCAGCCGTGAAGAGCTGGAGCTGGTATTACGTACCGCCGCCAGCCTGAAGGCGAAACCGCAGCCCGAGCTGTTAAAGCATAAGGTCATCGCCAGCTGCTTTTTCGAGGCCTCTACCCGTACGCGCCTGTCGTTTGAGAGCGCCATGCACCGCCTGGGCGCTTCCGTGGTCGGTTTTGCCGACGGCAGCAATACCTCGCTGGGCAAAAAAGGCGAAACGCTGGCGGATACGCTTTCCGTTATCAGCACCTACGTGGACGCTATTGTCATGCGTCATCCACAGGAAGGCGCGGCGCGTCTGGGCACGGAGTTCTCCGGTGGCGTACCGATCCTGAACGCTGGCGACGGT
>DOOK01000181.1 GCA_003512805.1 Erwinia sp.
CCCACTATGTTCAGCAACGCCTGATGGCCTGCCATCCGGCGTTGCTGAACATAGTGGGCTTGCCATAGCGCGAGCGGGCTCTGGCGGGTAGCTATTCTTAAAATTTTGTCTGACATGCTGGTTACCGTTTTTATCGTTCACTGATTATCCTATCATTGATACGGGAAGGCTGACAGTTTCCGCCGCCTGAAACGGCAGGCGCGGGCGGGATGCGGGCTTTTTCGGTCGGGCTGAAGATAAAACGTGCTAAACTATTGGGTAGCGCAACTTTCTTTACGGTCAACCGACCAGGTGTTAGATTGATCACGTTTCCAGCAATTATTCGCACGACTATTTTTAAAGCAAGCGGCGGATATCGGAAACGGGGTTTTTTGCAGGCACTGGGATAATCAGGCGAGACGTCTTGTACCTCTACATTGAGACACTGAAACAGAGACTGGATGCCATTAACCAGCTGCGCGTCGATCGCGCACTGGCGGCCATGGGACCTGCCTTTCAACAGGTTTACAGTCTGCTGCCGACCTTATTACATTATCAGCACCCGCTGATGCCGGGTTACCTTGCGGGTAACGTTCCACATGGCATCAGCTTCTACACGCCTGATGAAAGCCAGAAGGCTTATCTTCTTGATTTGGAAGGTAAATCTGGCTCCGTCGCCGCACTCACGCCTAAGGGAGAAATGCCTATAACCGGCATTTATTCTATGGGCAGCACCTCTTCCGTCGGCCAGAACGCCAATTCCGACCTGGATATCTGGGTCTGCCATCAGTCCTGGCTGGATAATGAAGAGCGTCTGGCGTTGCAAAAAAAATGCACGCTGCTGCAGAAATGGTGTGCCGGCATGGGCGTTGATGCCAGCTTCTTCCTGATTGATGAAAACCGCTTCCGGCATAACGAGAGCGGTAGCCTCGGTGGAGAAGACTGCGGATCCACGCAGCATATCCTGCTGCTGGACGAATTCTATCGCACTGCTGTACGCATGGCCGGTAAACGTATTCTGTGGAATATGGTGCCGGGCGAAGAAGAAGAGCATTACGACGATTACGTTATGTCGCTTTACCAAAAGGGCGTGCTGACCCCGAATGAGTGGCTTGATTTAGGCGGCCTGAGCACCCTTTCTGCCGAAGAGTATTTTGGCGCCAGCCTGTGGCAGCTTTATAAAAGTATTGATTCACCCTATAAGGCCGTCCTGAAAACGCTGCTGCTGGAAGCCTATTCCTGGGAATATCCAGGCACCCGGCTGCTGGCAATGGATATCAAACAGCGCCTGCATGATGGCGAAATCGTGTCTTACGGTCTCGATCCTTACTGCATGATGCTGGAACGCGTCACCCACTATCTCACCAGCATTGACGATCACGCGCGTCTCGATTTGGTTCGCCGTTGTTTCTATCTGAAAGTGCGCGAAAAACTCTCCGTTGACAGCGGTCCGGGCTGGCGGCGTGAAATCCTCAGCCAGCTGGTCAACGAATGGGGCTGGGACAAACAGCGCCTGGCGGTACTGGACAGCCGTGCCGAGTGGAAAATCGGCCGCGTGCGTGAAGCGCACAACGAACTGCTGGATGCGATGATGCAGAGCTATCGCAACCTGATCCGCTTTGCCCGCCGCAATAATTTGAGCGTCAGCGCCAGCCCGCAGGATATTGGCGTGTTAACGCGCAAACTGTACGCCGCTTTCGAGGCACTGCCGGGCAAGGTAACGCTGGTTAACCCGCAGATTTCGCCCGATCTTTCCGAGCCGCACCTGACCTTTATTCACGTACCGCACGGTCGCGCCAACCGGGCTGGCTGGTATCTTTATAATCAGTCGCCGGATATGCAGTCCATCATCAGCCATCAGCCGCTGGAATATAACCGCTATCTGAACAAGCTGGTGGCATGGGCCTGGTTTAACGGGCTACTGACCAGCAAAACGCGGCTGCATATTAAAGGCAATGAGCTTTGCGATCTGGCCAGGCTGCAGGAGCTGGTGGCAGACGTGTCTCACCACTTCCCGCTGCGTCTGCCCGCGCCGACGGCAAAGGCGCTCTATAGTCCGTGCGAAATCCGCCACCTGGCGATTATCGTCAACCTGGAACACGATCCTACAGCGGCCTTCCGCAATCAGGTGGTGCATTTTGACTTCCGCAAGCTGGATGTGTTCAGCTTCGGACAGCAGCAACAGTGCCTGATCGGCAGCATCGATCTGCTTTACCGCAATTCATGGAATGAAGTACGCACGCTGCATTTCAACGGTGAGCAGGCGATGATTGAAGCGTTGAAAACCATCCTGGGCAAAATGCATCAGGATGCCGCGCCGCCGGATAATGTTGAAGTCTTTTGCTACAGCCAGCATCTGCGCGGCCTGATCCGTACTCGCGTGCAGCAGCTGGTGTCGGAATGTATTGAGCTGCGCCTCTCCAGCACGCGCCAGGAACCTGGCCGCTTCAAAGCCGTACGCGTCGCCGGGCAAACCTGGGGACTGTTCTTTGAGCGGCTCAGCGTCTCGGTGCAAAAGCTGGAAAATGCCGTTGAGTTTTATGGGGCTATTTCCAACAATAAGCTGCACGGCCTGTCGATCAAGGTGGAAACCGATCAAACGCGGCTGCCGTCGGTGGTCAATGGCTACGCCAGTGAAGGCCTCATCCAGTTTTTCTTTGAGGATACTAAAGACGATCACGGCTTTAATATCTACATTTTGGATGAGACCAACCGGGTAGAGATTTACCACCACTGCGAGGGCAGCAAAGAGGAGCTGGTGCGTGACGTCAGTCGCTTTTACTCTTCCTCTCACGACCGCTTTACCTACGGTTCCAGCTTTATCAACTTCAACCTGCCGCAGTTCTATCAGATTGTGCAGGTAGACGACAGGTGCCAGGTTATCCCCTTTCGTAGCCAGGCACTGACGCAGCTGTGCGCAACGGATTCAGACAACGATCCCAGCGATTACACGCCGCGCTATCAGATGCATTAACAATCGACGCCTGCATCCACGTAAGCAGTGGCCCTGAAGGATGCCGGCCTGTTATCGGTAATAAATAGCATAAGGCCCGAGCAGGCTACCGCTGAGACCGCCAAACAAACCGCACGGGTGCGTCGCCGTACCAATCGATTCTGTTTACTCTTCCTTATGAAGCATTTTTGTAGCCAGGCACGTCGCTTTTTGCCAGGCAAGGCAAACAGGATCCCCGCAGGCCGTACCGCTTTCCTTTCTGCCCGCTTCACCTTTTTCCTGTTGCTTTTAGCACTTCACCTGCGATGATAGTCTACCAACAGGCAGCAATGATGAGCAGAACAAGCATGAAGAAGATGATTTGCCGGATGGCGCTGGTGCTGGCCGTGGTCAGCCAGGCGGGATGCGGACTGAAAGGCCCTCTCTATTTTCCAAAGCAGGAGCAGCCGCAAAAAAATGCGGACGTGACGGCACCGCCAAAAACCACCAGCGGTAAGACGCGCAGCGCGCAGCAGCCGTCGACCACTACCGATGCGGAACAGCACTCGGCTCAGTAACTCATGACGCACTCGCTGGAGCCAAACATGCAGTTCTCCAAAATGCACGGTCTGGGCAATGACTTTATGGTGGTCGATGCCGTGACGCAAAACGTCTATTTTTCTCCTGAACTGATCCGACGACTGGCGGATCGGCATCTGGGAGTCGGCTTCGATCAGCTGCTGATCGTGGAACCGCCTTACGATCCCGATCTGGATTTTCACTACCGCATCTTTAACGCCGACGGCAGCGAAGTGGCGCAGTGCGGCAACGGCGCGCGCTGTTTTGCCCGCTTTGTCCGTCTGAAAGGGCTGACCAATAAAAGTGAGATCCGCGTAAGTACGCAGACCGGCCGTATGGTGTTGAGCATCACGCCAGATGAACAGGTGTGCGTTAACATGGGCGAACCCAATTTTGAGCCGCAGCAGGTGCCGTTTCGCGCTAACAAGGCGGAAAGCCTCTATCTGATGCGTGCGGCAGAGCAGACGGTAATGTGCGGCGTGGTATCGATGGGCAATCCACATTGCGTCTTGCAGGTCGACAGCACGAAAACGGCGCGAGTGGAAACGTTAGGGCCGGTGCTGGAAAGCCATGAGCGTTTTCCCGAGCGGGTTAACGTCGGCTTTATGGAAGTGGTCAGCCGCGAGCATATCCGCCTGCGCGTTTACGAACGCGGCGCGGGCGAAACGCAGGCGTGCGGCAGCGGTGCCTGTGCAGCCGTAGCGGTCGGCGTTCAGCAAACCCTGCTGGCAGAAAAGGTCCGTGTCGATTTGCCGGGCGGTAGCTTACATATTGCATGGAAAGGGCCAGGCCATCCGCTGTATATGACTGGCCCGGCCACTCACGTTTACGACGGATTTATTCATTTATGAAACATGTCAGCGAGGCCGCCAGCGACAGCCTGTTGAACGATAGTGCGGTCAGCGATTACCTGTTACAAAACCCGGATTTCTTTATCCGTAATGCCCGCAAGGTCGAGCAGATGGTGGTGCCGCACCCGATACGCGGGACGGTTTCGCTGGTGGAATGGCAGCTCAGCCGTCAGCGCCACCAGATCGCACAGCTGGAAGAAGAAATTACGCTGTTAATGGAGCAGGCCAGCGCTAACCATCAGCTGTTTGAACAGTTGCTGACCCTGCAGACGCGTCTGGCGGCAGCGGACAGCCTGCATGACATGCTGAACCGGCTGCACCGCTGGGCGCGTGAGCTGGGCCTGGCGGGTGCAAACGTACGGCTTTTCAGCGAGAAATGGCGCATTGGCGCGCCCTCTGACTTTACGCAGCTGGCGCTGTCGCGGCAGGCGTTCGAGCCGGTACGCATTCAGCGTCTGGGCAAACAGCCGCACTATCTGGGCAGCCTCAACGGCCCGGAACTGCTGCTGCTGCTGCCACAGGCCAAAGCGGTGGGATCGGTCGCCATGTCGCTGCTGGGTGAGCGCGGTGAACTGAGATCGGAAGAGCGTCGTGTAGGGAA
>DOOK01000313.1:0-1252 GCA_003512805.1 Erwinia sp.
CCGCCAGCGAAACCGGCTGCTCCTGCTCCAGCGGATGCCCCTGCGGCACCAGCAGCGCATGATGCCAGCTGAACCACGGGAAAGCGGCCAGCGAGGGATGATTGACAACCTGCTCACTGGCGATGCCGATATCGGCTTCTCCCGCGACCAGCATGGCCACAATTTCCTGCGGCGAGCCCTGATTTAACTCCAGACGTACATTGGGATAGAGAGCGCGAAACGCTTTGATCACTTTTGGCAGACTGTAGCGTGCCTGGGTATGGGTAGTGGCGATAGTGAGCACGCCGCTGGCTTCATTAGTAAAAACGTCTGCCAGACGACGCACCTTTCCGGCCTCATCCAGAATGCGCTCGGCAATACTTAACAGCGCCTTGCCGGGTTCCGTCATGCCGAGCAGCCGCTTGCCGCGTCGGATAAAGATTTCCACGCCGAGTTCATCTTCCAAATCGCGTATATGGCGACTGACGCCGGACTGGGAGGTAAAGAGCGCATTAGCCACTTCAGTCAGGTTAAACTGGCAGCGTGCCGCTTCCCGGATGATTTTAAGTTGCTGAAAATTCACGTGCGCCTCTCCCTCTGTTATCTGTTGGTTTCAGCCATGTTAATGAGGCCCATTGATAGCAACAAATAATAAAAAGGGGTTTTATATGCTTTTTAGCGATATAGAAGTGAGGCGCGCCAGGCCGCGCCCACAGAGAGGGGCTAGCTCACCAGCATCAGCTCGCGATCTTCCACCGCTGATTTTTTAAGGAGCGACAGCAGAATATCTTTTACCGCCTGTGCGGAAGGAGAAAGCGGGGAGCGTGCCGAGATGTTCAACGACAGCGGCAGATTCAGCGTAGGACTGTTGATGCGCGCCATCCAGGCATCGGTAGTGCTGACCAGCGCACGCGCGGCGGATTCCGGCAGCACGGTAACGCCCATGCCGCTGGAAACGGCGGCGGTCAGCGTGGCGATCGATTCAATTTCCCCGATAATGCGGGCGCTCAGACGGCGTAGCGAAAAAGCTTCGTCGACGCGTTTACGCACGGCGCTATAGTCGCGCGGCAAAAACAGATTCATTTCGGCCACGTCAGCCAGGTCGACGTTCTGTCCCGGACAGTCGGTGGCACCAACCAGATAAAGCTCTTCTTTCATTAAAGGCAGATTGGTGAGACCGGCAGACGGCGCACGATCGTAAAGTACCGCCATATCAAGCTGGCCATTCATCACTTTTTCGTTTAGTGACGCACCGCTGTTTTCATGCAGATAG
>DOOK01000313.1:1320-6043 GCA_003512805.1 Erwinia sp.
CAGATAGACCAGCACTTCCGGAAACTGTTCACGGACGGTTTGCAATAAAGGCATGGTCAGTGAAGAGGCGGCGGTACCTGGTGCCAGACCAATCGAGACCTGTCCGGTGAGCATCTGTCCCGCATTAATCACGGCGGCCTGCGCCTGTTCGCACTGCCGTAAAATGGTCCGCGCATGGGCATACAAAATCTTACCGGCTTCCGTTGGCGTTACGCCGCGTTTGGAGCGGATAAGCAGCTGCTGGTCCAACTCATTCTCAAGCGTCGCCACCTGCTGACTGAGCGCAGGCTGTGCAATATGCAGGACTTCTGCGGCCTGAGTCAGGCTGCCGATATCGACGATTTTTACAAAATATTTGAGTCGTCTTAAGTTCATTTTGCCTCCGTCACGGAACGCCATTCTTGCTGGCGGGAAGAAATAAATTTTCATGCTGGTTCGCAGAGAAATGCAAGCGACGTGCCAGAAACTTTCGGGTACGTTTTCAGCCGATTCGTTTCAGGCTAAGCGCCAGTAAAATAAGAGAATCTGATTACCCCTAACGGAGTAACGCTTTCTACTTATCGTCAGGGTGGCGGCGCGGGCTGCACCAGCAAGGTGCAGCGCGTGCTGTCGCTCCGTGCAGGGCAGCGTTTGTTGAAGGAAAAACAGGCGGTAGCCGGTGGGAGGATCGGGGCCGACAAGCCGGCCCTGATTAACTACCGTTTTTTACGGTTGCGGTACATATCTACCGAAACGGCGCTGACAATAATAATGCCTTTGATGATGTCCTGAACGTAGGCGTCCACGCCGACAAAGGTAAAACCGCTTTTAATCAGCCCTAAAATTACCGCGCCGATCAGCGTACCCGTGATACGACCAACGCCGCCCATCAGGCTACTGCCGCCAATCACCGCCGCGGCAATCGCATCCAGCTCGTAGGACATCCCCATGCTGGACTGGCCGCTGCTAACACGGGCGGCCAGCACCACCCCTGCCAGGCCGGACAGGCCACCCGCGAGGGTGTAAACAATCACCAGGTATTTATTGACGTTAATGCCTGACACTTTAGCGGAGGTCATATTGCCGCCAATGGCATACACGTATTTGCCGTAGCGGGTATGTTTCAGGGCGATATGAAAGATAACCGCGACTACCAGGAAGATGACAACCGGCATGGCCCCCTGCCCGATAGCGGTAAAACTGTCGGAAAGGAAGCTAATTGGATTGCCCTGCGTGTAGTATTGCGCCAGCCCGCGTGCAGAAACCATCATGCCCAGCGTGGCAATAAAAGGCGGAATACCGGTTTTGGTGATGAGGACGCCGTTCACCACGCCACAAAGGATCCCCACGCCGATCCCGGCAACAACCGGTATGACTGCCGGCATGTTGACCAGCGACGGAAACATGGGTGAGAGGCTATCCGAGGTTTGGGCCAGGCTGGCCGCTACCACGGCGGTTAAAGCAATAACCGAGCCGGACGAGAGATCGATCCCGGTTGTAATAATTACCTGGGTTACGCCGACGGCGATAATGCCGATGATGGCTACCTGTAGAACGATCAGCACCAGCCGGTTTGGATTGAGCAGAAAAGACTGGTCGCGTACGTACCAACCCGCCGTTTCAAAAATCAGCGCGATAGCGACCATGACAATAAAAATGCCGGTATCTTTTGGCATTTTCCCCTTAAAACTGCTTAAAAACGAGGCCGAAGACGGCTGTTGGCTATTCATTTTTACGTCGCTCATGGTTTCAGCCCTTATTCAGACGCCAGTGACAGAATAGTTTCCTGATCGGCTTCTTCTTTAGTGAGAATGCCGGTGATGCGCCCGCCGTGCATCACCATCACCCGATCGCTCATGCCGATAATTTCCGGCAGTTCGGAAGAAACCATAATGATGGCGACACCGCGATTCGCCAGTTCGCTGATCAGCCGATAAATTTCCGCTTTCGCCCCCACGTCAATGCCACGCGTCGGCTCATCCAGGATCAACACTTTGGGCTGAGCCAGCAGCCAGCGGGCAATCAGCACCTTTTGCTGGTTGCCGCCGCTGAGGTTATTGATAATTTGATCCATAGTGGGCGTTTTGATATTCAGGCGACGGATCTGCTCCATACAGTCTTTAGCCATCTGCATATGGCTGACAAAGCCTGCCCGGCTGCTGTATTCCGGCATATTGACGATGCTCATGTTTTCCATCACCGACAGCACCAGAAACAGCCCGGACTTTTTACGGTCTTCCGTCAGGAAAGCCAGTCCCTTTTCTATCGCTGTGGAGGGGGAATCAATGTTTACCGGCACGCCATCTATCAGCACTTCGCCGCCGTCCGGATTGGCCATACCAAACAGGCTTTCCATCACCTCGCTGCGGCCCGCGCCGACCAATCCCGCTACGCCCAGAATTTCACCGCGTCGCACGCCGAAGCTGATATCGTGAAACACGCCTTTACGCTGCAAATGGCGTACCGTCAGCACTTCTTCACCGATGTCGTTATTGAACTTGGGAAAAAGTTGGGTCAGCTCGCGCCCGACCATCTGGGTAATCAGCGACTGTCGCGTATAGTCTGCCGTTGCGCTGCTGCCTACCCAGGCGCCATCGCGGAACACGCTCACCTCGTCGGTGATCGTAAAAATCTCATCCATTTTATGACTGATATAGATGATGGCTTTACCCTGCTCTCTGAGGTCGCGAATGATCGCGAAAAGATGCGAGACCTCGGTTTCGGTCAGCGCGGAGGTCGGCTCATCCATGATCACCACATCCGCATTCCACGATACCGCCTTAGCGATCTCCACCATCTGCTGCGAGGCGATACTCAGATCGCCCACCAGCACGTCAGGGGCAAGACGAATGTTCAGTCGGGTTAACAGCTCGCGAGTCTGACGATTCAGGCTGCCGTGATCGACAAAGCCATATTTCATCGGCTCACGCCCCAGCCAGATGTTTTCCGCCACCGTCATATGGGGCACCAGGTTAAGCTCCTGATGTATCATCGAAATACCCGCACGCAGCGCGTCCAGCGTATCCTGAAACGCCACCGCTTCGCCCCTGACACGGATTAACCCTTCATCCGGACGATAAATCCCTATCAGGCACTTCATCAGCGTGGATTTCCCCGCGCCGTTTTCACCCATCAGCGCGTGGACGCTGCCGGGCCTGACCCGTAAAGAGACGTTGTTCAGTGCCTTTACGCCCGGGAAGAACTTGCTGATGCCTTCGGCTTCAAGCGTATATGCGGTCATGGTGCACCCCGGCTATTTTTGATTCAGGCTGGTAAACTTCGCCATGTTTTCTTTGGTGACCAGCTGAAAAGGAATGTCGACGTTCTTCTCGACGCTTTCACCTTTCGCCAGCTTCACCGCAGCCTGTACCGCGCCTTCGCCCTGACCTTTCGCATCCTGGAAAACGGTGGCAACCATTTTGCCGTTTTTGATCATTTGCATCGCATCCGGCGTGCCGTCAACGCCCGCCACCAGCACGTGGTCGCTGTTTTTACCCAGCGCCTGAAGTGCACCAATTGCCATTTCGTCATTATTGGAAGCGATCGCCTGAATATCGTCGCCAGCGGTCAGCCAGTTACTGACGACATCCACCGCATCGTTACGCATGAATTTCGCCGTTTGTTCCTGAACGATTTTCAGGCCGGGGTATTTAGCGACAATCTCTTTCACGCCTTTGGTTCGTTCACGCGTCGATTCATTGGCCAGATCGCCTAACAGAATGGCAACGTTGCCTTTATAATTCATTTGCTTAGCCAGCGCTTCCATCTGCAAACGTCCTGCCAGCTGCGAATTGGATCCCACGTACGCCATTTTGCCTGTCAGCTCGGCGGCAGGACGACGGTTAATAAAAATCAGCGGTACGCCCGCCTTGCTCGCCTGATCCATAATGGGTTTTACCGCATTGGTGTCGACCGGATTAACAATAATGGCGTCCACACCCTGACCGATGAAGTTCTGCACCTGTTGCAGCTGCTGGGAGACATCGTTTTTCGCGTCTTCCACCTGCCCTTTAACATTTTCTTTCTGCAGCTCTTTTTGCATGGAATTGCGAACAATGGTCAGGAAGTTGTCATCAAACAGCGCCATTGACACGCCAATCTGGAGATCTTTTGCCAGCGCAACAGCGGGCAGTGAACAAACCAACAATAACCCTGCAACGAATTTTTTCATGATAAAGCCCTTTTGTGATTAGCTTGTGCGGCTGGCTGGACCTCGAATGAAAGATATTTTTTACATTCACACAACTTCACCGGCGCTCAAATAAAATTTTAAGACGGTAAACAGGCAATTATTATGTCAGCAGCTCCCTGATATTTATCTATGATTATCATCTGGTTAATTTTAACTGCAGGCGGTTTAAGGCCTAAAAAGAAACAAGAAAGCGGCACAACAGTGCAATTATTTCATAATTAACTTTTTTGAAACTTTTTCTATAAAAGCACCGAAACGCACGTTTTAAAAATGACAAATAACAAAATTTTGACACACCTCTAACATCAGCACGGCATTCGCCGTAAAGTGCGATCTGGCGCAAGAGATTGAATTTTGCCCGAACGGGCGAGAAACAGAGCGGGTTGCTGATTTTGCGGCCGAACGCGCAGAAAAATAACATTCGGCCTTTGACACGCCCGGATGCGGCCGTTAATATGCGCCCCATTGAAACCGATTCCTCTGTAGTTCAGTCGGTAGAACGGCGGACTGTTAATCCGTATGTCACTGGTTCGAGTCCAGTCAGAGGAGCCA
>DOOK01000449.1:0-547 GCA_003512805.1 Erwinia sp.
CCCTACCCAGCTTTCTCAACAATGCTCTAAAACTACGCCAGCCTCTCGTCAACAACAATCGGTTACGTCTTGTTAGCTGTCATAGATCATAAAAAAGTGTTGCGCCCGGCATTTATCTTGAGTTAGGTTATTGGTCACGAAATGAATAATCATTCACCTTAATGTTGAGAAGACTATGACACGCGTTCCGTTTAACCACCATCATCACCATCACCCTGACTAGTCTTTCAGGCGATGTGTGCTGGGAGACATTCAGATCTTCCAGCGGTGCAGAACGCAAAAAAAGCCCCCGGAAGATCGTCTTCCGGGGGCTTTTTTTTATGGGCGCAGCCCTGGCCCGAAGGGATGAACGGCGACAGCCAGTTAAATCGAGCAGACAGGAAAAGAGGATAAGCACCGATGTTAGATAATAAACGTTTACGCATAGCTATGCAGAAATCAGGCCGTTTAAGTGATGAATCACGCGAGCTGCTGGCCCGCTGCGGCATTAAGATCAACCTGCAGCAGCAGCGTCTGATCGCCTTTGCCGAAAACATGCCGATTGATA
>DOOK01000449.1:756-6662 GCA_003512805.1 Erwinia sp.
CCTGCGCGTCCGCGATGACGATATTCCTGGGCTGGTTATGGATGGCGTGGTGGATTTAGGCATTATTGGCGAAAACGTGCTGGAAGAAGAGCTGCTGACCCGTCGTGCGCAGGGGGAAGATCCTCGTTATACGCTGTTGCGCCGTCTCGATTTTGGCGGCTGCCGCCTGTCGCTGGCCATGTCGGTGGATGATGACTATACCGGCCCACAGTGTTTGCAAAACGCCCGTATCGCGACCTCCTATCCTCACCTGCTGAAAAAGTATCTCGACAAACAGGGCGTTGCGTTTAAATCCTGCCTGCTGAACGGCTCCGTTGAGGTCGCCCCTCGCGCGGGTCTGGCCGACGCCATTTGCGATCTGGTATCTACTGGCGCCACGCTGGAAGCCAACGGCCTGCGCGAAGTCGAAGTGATTTATCGCTCTAAAGCCTGCCTGATCCAACGCGACGGCGAAATGCCTGGCGCCAAGCAGGAGCTGATCGACAAGCTGATGACCCGTATCCAGGGCGTGATCCAGGCGCGTGAATCCAAGTACATCATGCTGCACGCGCCGAGCGAGCGTCTGGAAGATATCATCGCTCTGCTACCCGGCGCGGAGCGTCCTACCGTGCTGCCGCTGGCGGGCGATAAAAGCCGCGTCGCCATGCACATGGTCAGCAGCGAAACCCTGTTCTGGGAAACGATGGAGAAACTAAAAGCGCTGGGCGCCAGTTCCATCCTCGTGCTGCCTATTGAGAAGATGATGGAGTAAGCGATGATGACCCCGATTGACTGGCAGGCGTGCAGCGCCGAGGAACAGCAGGCGTTGCTGACTCGTCCGGCTATTTCCGCTTCAGAAAACATTACCACCAGCGTCCGCGCCATTCTGGAAAAGGTCAAAGCTGAAGGCGACGAGGCGCTGCGTTACTACAGCGCCGCTTTTGACAAGGCCGACGTTGGGGCGCTACGCGTGACCAGTGAAGAGACAGAGGCGGCTTCGGCCCGGCTTGGCGATGAGGTTAAACAGGCGATGGCCGTTGCGGTGGCCAATATTGATAAGTTTCACCAGGCGCAGAAGCAGCCGGAAGTGGATATTGAAACCCAGCCAGGCGTGCGTTGCCAGCAAGTTGTTCGTCCTGTTGCCTCAGTCGGCCTTTATATACCTGGCGGTTCCGCCCCGCTGTTTTCTACCGTTCTGATGCTGGCAACGCCCGCGCGTATTGCTGGCTGTAAGCGCGTGGTGCTCTGCTCGCCGCCGCCGATTGCCGACGAGATTTTATATGCCGCTAAACTGTGTGGCGTGCAGGAAGTGTTTCAGGTAGGGGGCGCACAGGCCATCGCCGCGATGGCGCTGGGTACCGGGTCCGTGCCAAAAGTCGATAAGATCTTCGGGCCGGGCAATGCCTACGTTACCGAAGCAAAACGTCAGGTAAGCCAGCGTCTTGACGGCGCGGCGATTGATATGCCAGCCGGCCCTTCCGAAGTGCTGGTGATTGCGGATGCCGAAGCCAATCCGGCTTTCGTCGCCTCCGATCTGCTTTCTCAGGCGGAACACGGCCCCGATTCGCAGGTCATCCTGCTGACGCCTTGTCGCCAGATGGCTGACGCGGTCGCCGAGGCAGTGGAAAAACAGCTGGCCAGCCTGCCACGTGCCGAAACGGCTCGCCAGGCGCTTGCCGCCAGCCGTTTGATCGTGGCGAAGGATTTGACGCAGTGCGTTGAAATCAGCAATCGCTACGGGCCGGAGCACCTGATTATCCAGACGCGCCAGGCGCGCGACCTGGTGGCCGACATCACCAGCGCCGGCTCCATCTTCCTGGGGGACTGGTCGCCAGAATCCGCCGGTGATTACGCTTCCGGTACCAATCACGTCCTGCCGACCTACGGCTTTACGGCGACCTGTTCAAGCCTCGGCCTGGCCGATTTCCAGAAGCGGATGACGGTGCAGGAGCTGACGCCCCAAGGCTTTTTGAATCTGGCACCGACCATTGAAATTCTGGCCGCCGCCGAGCAGCTGACCGCCCACAAAAACGCCGTGACGCTGCGCGTCGCCGCACTGAAGGAGAAGCAATGAGCAAGATTGAAGATCTCGCCCGCGCCAACGTGCGCCAGCTGACGCCCTATCAGTCCGCTCGTCGACTTGGTGGCAACGGCGACGTCTGGCTAAACGCCAACGAGTATCCGCTGGCGGTGCCGTTCGACCTCCGTCAGCAAACGCTGAACCGCTATCCCGAGTGCCAGCCAAAAGCCGTAATTGAACGTTATGCGGCCTATGCAGGTTTATTGCCTGAGCAGGTGCTGGTCAGCCGTGGCGCGGACGAAGGCATCGAGCTGCTGATACGCGCGTTTTGCGAGCCGGGCAAAGATGCCGTGCTGTTTTGTCCGCCGACTTACGGCATGTACAGCGTCAGTGCCGAAACGCTGGGCGTAGAATACCGCACCGTGCCCGCGCAGGATGGCTGGCAGCTCAACCTTGCCGCCATCGCCGATAAGCTGGACAGCGTAAAGCTGGTTTACGTCTGCAGCCCGAACAATCCTACCGGCAACCTGGTGAAGCCGGAGGCCATCCGCCAGCTGCTGGAAATGACGTGCGGCAAGGCGCTGGTGATAGCAGACGAAGCCTATATAGAGTTCTGTCCGACGGCGACGCTGACCGGCTGGCTGAAAGAATATCCGCACCTGGTGATCCTGCGGACGCTTTCCAAGGCATTTGCGCTGGCCGGACTGCGCTGTGGCTTTACGCTGGCCAGCGCCGAGGTTATCGCGCTGCTGATGAAGGTTATTGCGCCCTATCCTCTTTCTACGCCGGTAGCCGATATCGCTGCCCAGGCATTGAGCGAACAGGGTATCGCATTAATGAAAGAGCACGTCAGCGAGATAATCGCTACGCGTGAAAAGCTGATTAGCGACCTGCAGGGCTGCGCCTGCGTAGAAGCCGTTTTTCCCAGCGATACCAACTATGTGCTGGCCCGCTTCGCCGACTCAACGCTGGTCTTTAAAAGCTTATGGGATCAGGGCATTATTCTGCGTGACCAAAACAAACAGCCGGGACTGGCGGGCTGCCTGCGCATCTCCGTCGGCACCGCTGAAGAGTGTGACCGCGTTATCTCCGCGCTGCAAAAGTTACCCGGCGCGTCCGCATCCATGGAGCAAGCATGAGCCAGAAAGTTCTTTTTATCGATCGCGACGGAACACTCATTTCCGAGCCGCCGGAAGATTACCAGGTTGACCGCATGGAAAAGCTGGCCTTCGAGCCGGAAGTGATCCCCGCCCTGCTGGCACTGCAAGCGGCCGGTTACAAACTGGTGATGATCACCAATCAGGATGGCCTGGGAACCACCAGCTTTCCGCAGGCCGATTTTGACGGCCCGCACCGGCTAATGATGCAGGTTTTAACCTCGCAGGGTATTCGCTTTGATGAGGTGCTGATCTGCCCCCATTTGCCGGAAGACAACTGCGAGTGCCGCAAGCCAAAAACCAAACTGGTGGCCGCATGGCTGGCAGAAGGCGTGCTGGATACCGACAATAGCTATGTTATCGGCGATCGTACTACCGATCTGCAGCTGGCGAGCAATATGGGCATTCAGGGGCTGCACTACTCTAAAGATGGCCTGAACTGGCAAGGCATTCAGCAGCAGCTGACTAAACGCGATCGGCACGCGTTGGTAAATCGCCACACCAAAGAGACGCAAATTAAAGTCGAGGTCTGGCTGGATCGCGAAGGCAACAGCCAGTTCAATACCGGCGTGGGCTTCTTTGATCATATGCTGGATCAGATCGCCACTCACGGCGGCTTCCGCATGAATATCGAGGTGAAAGGCGATCTTTATATCGACGATCACCATACGGTGGAAGATACCGGCCTGGCACTGGGTGAAGCGCTATTGAAAGCGCTGGGCGACAAGCGCGGCATTGGCCGTTTCGGCTTTGTTCTGCCAATGGACGAGTGCCTGGCGCGCTGCGCGCTGGATATCTCTGGCCGCCCGCATCTGGAATATAAAGCCGAGTTCAGCTATCAGCGCGTGGGCGATCTTAGCACCGAGATGGTGGAACATTTCTTCCGTTCACTCTCCTATACCATGGCCAGCACGCTGCACCTGAGAACCAAAGGCAAAAACGATCATCACCGCGTAGAAAGCCTGTTTAAAGCCTTTGGTCGTACGTTGCGCCAGGCGATCCGCGTGGAAGGCAATACCCTGCCCAGCTCGAAAGGAGTGCTGTAATGAACGTGGTGATCCTGGATACCGGTTGCGCCAACCTTTCTTCCGTTAAGTGGGCCATTCAGCGCCTGGGCTATGAGCCCGTGGTCAGCCGCGAGGCGGATATCGTGCTGCAGGCCGATAAGCTACTGCTGCCCGGTGTCGGCACGGCACAGGCGGCAATGGACCAGCTACGCGAGCGAGACCTGGTCGGGCTGATTAAAACCTGTACCCAGCCGGTGTTGGGGATCTGTCTGGGAATGCAGCTGCTTGGCTCACACAGCGAAGAGAGCAACGGCGTTGCCACGCTGGGCATTATTGATCAGCCGGTACAGCAGATGAACGATTGCGGCCTGCCGCTGCCGCATATGGGTTGGAACCAGATTACCGCGCAGGCGGGCAACCATCTGTTTCGCGGCATTCCCGACGGCGCGTACTTCTATTTCGTGCACAGCTACGCCATGCCGGTTAACGCCCATACTATTGCGCAGTGCCACTACGGCGAGCCTTTTACCGCCGCGGTGCAGCAAGATAACTTTTTCGGTGTGCAGTTCCACCCGGAACGATCCGGCGCGGCTGGCGCGCAGCTGCTGAAAAACTTCCTGGAGATGTAAGTGATTATTCCCGCATTGGATTTAATTGAAGGAAAAGTGGTGCGGCTGCATCAGGGTGACTACGGTCAGCAGCGCGATTACGGCAGCGATCCCTTACCGCGCCTGCAGGAGTACGAGGCTCAGGGCGCCGGGGTGCTGCATCTGGTCGATTTAACCGGCGCGAAAGACCCGGCAGCACGGCAGATCCCGCTGCTAAAAACGCTGCTGGCAGGCGTCGGCGTGCCGGTTCAGGTGGGCGGAGGTATCCGTACGCAAGACGATGTCGAAGCGCTGCTGGATGCGGGTGCTACGCGCGTGGTGGTAGGTTCTACGGCGGTGAAAGATCCGGAAGCTGTACAAAGCTGGTTTAAGCAGTACGGCGCAGAGGCCATTGTGCTGGCGCTGGATGTGCGCATTGATGCAGATAATCGCAAGGAAGTGGCGATCAGCGGCTGGCAGGAAGCGGCTGGCGTGACGCTGGAGGCGGTTATCGAACAGTTCCAGCCCTTTGGCCTGAAACATGTGCTTTGTACCGATATCTCCCGCGACGGCACGCTCAGCGGCTCTAACGTGGCGCTCTACCGCGAAATTTCGGCGCGCTATCCTCAAATCGCCTTTCAGTCTTCCGGCGGCATCGGCTCGCTGGAGGATATTCGCGCCTTGCGCGGCTGTGGCGCTCAGGGTGTCATTGTCGGTCGTGCTCTGCTGGAAGGTAAATTCAACGTTTCGGAGGCGATAACATGCTGGCAAAACGGATAATCCCCTGCCTGGACGTGCGTGACGGCCAGGTTGTCAAAGGCGTGCAGTTCCGCAATCATGAGATTATTGGCGATATTGTGCCGCTGGCGCAGCGCTATGCACAGGAAGGCGCGGACGAGCTGGTATTTTATGATATTACCGCCTCCTCAGCCGGTCGCGTGGTGGATAAAAGCTGGGTAGCTCGCGTGGCGGAAGTGATCGATATCCCTTTCTGCGTGGCGGGCGGCATTAAATCGGCAGAAGACGCTGCGCAAATTCTCTCTTACGGCGCGGACAAAATTTCGATCAACTCACCTGCGCTGGCCGATCCTGAGCTCATCACACGGCTGGCGGATCGTTTTGGCGTACAGTGCATCGTGGTCGGTATCGATACCTG
>DOOK01000447.1:0-725 GCA_003512805.1 Erwinia sp.
CAGGCGCTTCAGCACGCTGACTGTTTTGCTGACAGGCAGCCATAATGGTCGAAGTAAATTCGGGATGAAACTGAACAGAGAGCGCCTGCGGGCTGTAGCGAATAATCTGGCACGGATCCAGAGCGGAAGAAGCCAGCACCCGCGCGCCTGGTGGCGGTTGCAGCACCGACTGCTGATGGGTAAGCCACGCTGAGAACTGCGCGGGCAATATCCCCAGCAGCGCATCATTAGCATACCCTTCGCGACAGGTAATCTGCTGAACCCCTCCTTACCAGCCACGTGGATTGTCGCCGACCTGGCCGCCCAGCGCGTAAGCCATAAGCTGATGACCATAGCAGACGCCCGGCAGCGGCAACTGATGATCCATAGCGCTGCGTATCCAGGCCGCGGTGCGCTCGCTCCACTCCGCATGGTCAGTGACCATCGCCCAGGCGCCGGTAAGGATCGCGCCCGACAGCGAGGCGGGCTCGGGCAGCGCTTCGCCCAGATCGGGGCGGACGATCAGCCAGTTCTCCGGCGGCAAGCCCGTAGCAGCCATAAACCAGTGCTGCTGCTCGCCCACCCGAGTCATCACGCCCTCGGGCGGTGTTTCAAACTGGATAATAGCGAAAGGAAGCTCGTTCATAGTCTGGTCGTATCCTTATGCGGCTGATTCAGAATCTTACAAGAAAAAAAGGCCTTCACGCTTAACATCATGGCGATCCGTGCCATGATAGGTCAATGAT
>DOOK01000447.1:804-1843 GCA_003512805.1 Erwinia sp.
TAGGTCAATGATTAAATACACTAAAGGGTTGCGTTGTGGCTGTACGTCATTTTTTCCTGATTTTGCTGGTGGTTACGACCTGGGCTTTCAATAACGTTGCGGTAAAATGGGGGCTTGGCGAGATACCCCCCTTGTTCCTGACGCTGATGCGTTTTGTGGTAGTGGCGGCGATTCTGGTTCCTTTTACCCGCGTCACGCGTGAACAGCTGCGCTACCTGGTGCCGCTCTCCTTTACCTTTGGTTTTATGCACTTCTCCCTGCTGTTTCTTGGGCTGAAATATACCGATGCAGGCACGGGCGCGATCGTGGTGCAGCTGGGCACGCCTTTTGCGATGATCCTTGCCATGGTTTTTTTGCAGGAAAAACTGTCGCTGGTACAGATACTGGGCATCCTTATCTCGCTTAGCGGCGTAGTGGTGCTGGCCGGTAGCCCGACCATTCCCACATGGTGGGTCCTGTGCCTGCTGCTCTGCAGCGCGGTGGGCTGGGCGGTCAGTAACCTTATTGTTAAAAAATCTCCATCTATTACCCCGCTTACCCTGACCGGCTGGCTCTCTTTCCTGGCGATCCCTGTGGTCGGCCTCTCCTCTTTCTTTATGGAAAGCGGTCAGCTCACCAGCCTGTTACACGCCTCGTGGCGCGGCTGGTTCGCAATTTTTTACAGCGCCATTTGCTCTTCCATCGTGGCCTATTCGCTGTGGTATGGCCTGCTGCGTACCTACAACGTGAATCTGATCATGCCCTATTCCCTGCTGACGCCGGTGCTGTCGGTGATCCTGGGCGTATTAGTGTTGGGCGACAGCATGAATATTTTTAAAGTTACCGGCTCGCTGCTGGTCGTGGCCGGTACGGCAATTGCGGTGATCAATCTGCGTAATCTGAGAATGCATGCACGCCTGCCAAAGCTGAAGCGGCTGCGCTAGCGACGGCCGATCTTCATTGCTATGGTTAAACCAAAGGAGGACGCGATGACGATCGGCTTAACCACTCGACTTTGGCAGCAGCTCTGGCAGGCATTGCGCAATGACGCTGCGCCCGA
>DOOK01000447.1:1930-2741 GCA_003512805.1 Erwinia sp.
GCAATGACGCTGCGCCCGAAGTGCATTTTACCGGCGCGCAGCGTCTTGTTTCTGCCTTCCCGGTTACGGAGCTGGCAGCCACCAGCATGGCGTTGGCGATGCAGGCAGCGGCCACCCTCACGGGGAATGCTTCCCGGCAACGCGTCGATATGCGTCTGGCATCCCGCTGGTTTCAACAAACTTTTCAACCCGTGAACCGGGCTGCGCCTTCACTGTGGGACGCGTTCGCCGGGGACTATGCCGCGGCAAACGGCTGGATCCGCCTCCACACCAATGCACCCCACCACCGGGCCGCAATGGAAAAGGTGCTGGGGACGCACGCCAGCCGTGCCGATTTGGCGCACGCCGTCAGCCGCTGGGACAAAACCGCGCTTGAACAGGCGATAATTGACGTAGGAGGCTGCGCGGCAGAGATGCGCAGCGTAGAAGCCTGGCAGCAGCATCCTCAGGGTCAGAGCGTGCGGCGCGAGCCGCTGATAGCACAAAGCTTACAGCCCCAGGCTGCCGCACCGGACTGGCCATTGCCCGGACTTCGGCCGTTAAAGGGCGTTAAAGTGCTGGATCTGACCCGAATTATCGCCGGGCCGGTCGCCACGCGCTTTCTGGCCGGTCTGGGCGCGGACGTGCTGCGGCTCGATCCGCCGGGCTGGCAGGAGCCGACGCTGGAAGAAGAGATTACGCTGGGCAAACGCTGCGCACGGCTTGATCTGAAGTCGGCGACGGGCAGGAGGATTTTCGAGCAGTTACTGAGTCAGGCGGATGTGCTGATCCACGGCTACCGCGCCGATGCGCTGAGCGCATTGGGCTACGA
>DOOK01000250.1 GCA_003512805.1 Erwinia sp.
CCTGTCATGGACACCGCTTTTACGCCGCCGCAGTACCCGATCCGCGGCATTACGCTGTTGGGCTTTCGCGATATGACCGAATTTCTGGACTACCTCTGGCTGGGGGAGCACCTGAAGAGCGGCACGTTGGTGGCCATCAATGCTGAAAAGGTGCTGACGGCAGAGAGCCGACCAGAAATTCATCGCCTGATTGACGAGGCCGAATATAAGTACGCCGACGGTATCAGTATTGTCCGCTCCATCCGGAAAAAGTATCCGCAGGCTCAGGTCGAGCGTATCGCCGGCGCGGATCTGTGGGAAGGGCTGATGGAACGTGCGGGCCGCGAAGGCACGCCGGTTTTCCTGGTCGGCGGCAAGCCGGGCATCCTGGCCCAGACCGAAGAGAAACTGAAGCGCCAGTGGAACGTCAATATTGTTGGCTCACAGGATGGTTATTTTGCGCCTGCCGATCGTGAGGCTCTGTTTGCCCGCATCGCTGCCAGCGGCGCAAAGATTGTTACCGTGGCGATGGGGTCACCGCGTCAGGAAATCCTGATGCGCGATTGCAAAGCGGGTTACCCTGATGCGCTCTATATGGGTGTAGGCGGCACCTATGATGTTTTCACGGGCAACGTGAAGCGTGCGCCAAAAATATGGCAGAAAACAGGTTTCGAATGGCTGTATCGGCTCATTGTGCAGCCTTCGCGGCTGGGACGGCAGCTCAGCCTGCTAAAATACCTGCGCTATCATCTGCGCGGCGATCTTTGATCAACGGCTTTTAAACGGCTTCATCGATTAAAAGACAAGCATTAACGCGTTAAAACGCCTGTAGTTTAGACAGAACGCACAAAGCGTAAGCAAACGGAATTTTTTGTGAAAAAAGCACTGGACAGGATCGGCCCGAATCCGTAGTATGCCCATCCGCAACGGCGCTACGCGCCCGTAGCTCAGCTGGATAGAGCGCTGCCCTCCGGAGGCAGAGGTCTCAGGTTCGAATCCTGTCGGGCGCGCCATTAAGCTTGTGCGCAAGAGCTTCGGTGGTAGTATTACCGCGTTAAGTAGTAAAGCAGTACGAGTAACAGGTGTGGTGGCTATAGCTCAGTTGGTAGAGCCCTGGATTGTGATTCCAGTTGTCGTGGGTTCGAGTCCCATTAGCCACCCCAGATTTTGTATGCGAAGGTGGCGGAATTGGTAGACGCGCTAGCTTCAGGTGTTAGTGTTCTTACGGACGTGAGGGTTCAAGTCCCTCTCTTCGCACCACAAAATCTTTAGCAGTACGCAGTTTTCGGCGAGTAGCGCAGCTTGGTAGCGCAACTGGTTTGGGACCAGTGGGTCGGAGGTTCGAATCCTCTCTCGCCGACCATATTCCTGAAACCTTGCCGAGGCAGGGTTTTCGCTTAAAGCGATTTAAGCCGCAGTAAAAGCAGTATTCGGCGAGTAGCGCAGCTTGGTAGCGCAACTGGTTTGGGACCAGTGGGTCGGAGGTTCGAATCCTCTCTCGCCGACCACTTTAAGAAAAGGCCAGCTCTCGAGCTGGCCTTTTTGCATTTGACGCTCGCCGAAAGCGACATTCCGCAAATGGAGTGCATAGAACGCAGCGAAATAAGATGGCTTCAGGAATGGCCTGCAGAGTGATCATCCTCTCTCGCCGACCACTTTAAGAAAAGGCCAGCTCTCGAGCTGGCCTTTTGGCATTTGACGCCAGCAGGAACCTTCGGAAACGGTTTGCGCCGGGCGCATTGGGCCTGAAGGGTTTCAGGAACGGTCTGATGAGCAGTCATTCTCTCTTTCCGGCTACTGTAAGAAAAGGCCAGCGCCCGGCTGATCTTTTTAGGCTCTGCCGGGAGCAGAATACGTCCCTCCAGAAGAGGCGGAGGTCAGGCAGTTCAAGATCACAGTATTTCCTGCCTTCAGCACCTTTCACCCCTGGGCGTTGACTTCAGCAGAGACTCTCAGCAATTTTCCGCCATCCTGTCTCTGAAAGGCGACATGCATCTTACTGTTCTGCA
This sequence comes from Erwinia sp., assembly GCA_003512805.1. Taxonomy (GTDB): domain Bacteria; phylum Pseudomonadota; class Gammaproteobacteria; order Enterobacterales; family Enterobacteriaceae; genus Erwinia. The sequence continues at coordinate 1,989 of DOOK01000250.1, forward strand.
AAGGATTTACCTGTCTGTACATAATCTGTCGCTGGCTGACGACGCCGTTAGCGTCAAGTGTGGCTTTTTTGCGACAGCCATAAGGCCTCAGCCTCGAAAAAATTAGACTATAACCCAATGAATTATATATAAATAAAAAATCAGCATCGGCGGTAATAAAGACCTGGCACGTTATCTGCTACACTCCCCCTGTAGAATGCTCATTCCACCTCTTATGTTCGCGCAAGCCTCATAAACTCGGGAATGATGCAGAGCCCTTAGGGTGCCTGTTGTCCATTTGCCGCTATCGCCTTTCGGCCTTAACGGAGGTTCAGGACAAAACGTTGAGTCAGGTACCAGCCGGTCTTTCGGCCTGTTTATTTACACCCGCCAAACTGGCGGGTGTTTTTTTATCTGGCGGAAGGCAAAAAAAAGCCGGGCAGTATGCCCGGCTCGTTAATCCACTTAACATCAGGGATTGTTTTTTAACGTCAGCAGCAGACCGTCGCGGCGCATCTCGGCGGCCTCTTCCGGCTTATGTTGACGGTCCAGCGTGTCGGCCAGCCAGGCGTAGTCAAACGCATCGGGACGCTGCTTCAACGCCTCACGGAAAGCCTGACTCGCCTGCTCCCATTCGCCGCGCTTCATTAATAGCTGACCCAGCGTGCTGTGCAGCAGCGGCGTGGCGCCGTGCTGCTTAATCTGCTGGCGCAGCGCCTTTTCGAGCTGTTCAGGATTGCCGGTTTTCAGACGTGGCATCAGCAACACCAGTCGCTCGTCATAGCCACGCTTCAGGCCGTCCAATATAATCGCCTGTGCGCTTTCATGGTCGTCGCAAACGATCAGGTGATCCGCCATGGCTACCTGCAAGGCCGTTTCCTGACGCGTTTTACGGCTCTGATCGTGCCACCAGCGCTTCAGCCCTTCGCTTCCCTGATCGGCCATGGCCTGATTCATCAGGCCCAGCCAGGCCTGCTGCTGCAACGCCAGACGATGCGTCTCGTCGGCAACCTGCGCTTTCTCCATGGCGGGCAGAATATCCAGCAAGGCGCTCCATGCACCGGTACGAACGTAGGCCTGCTCGGCCAGACGCAAGACTTCCGGATGACGAGGCGCAACCTCTAACAAGCGATCAACGCCATTACGTGCAGCATGATCTTCATTACGTGCCAGCTGCAAACGCACGCGGGTAATTTCTACCGGTAGCTGGTCGTTACCGGCTAATTCGGCTGCGCGCTCCAGATGCTGATTAGCACGCGCCTCATCGTTGCGCTGCTGGGCGGCTTCCGCAGCCAGCAGATAGTTAACCATCGGCTGCTCAGCATGGTCCGCATGGCGTGACAGTAGCTTCTCCACCTGGCGATGATCGCCTTCCGCCAGTTTGATCAGGGCAGCATTGGTCTGCTTACGCGCCCGGCTGCGCTTGCGTCCTTTAAACCAGCCGCGGGTTCGGGCGCCGGTACGGAACAGGCGGCGCAGGATCCACTCAACGAACAGGATCACCAGTAGGGAAAGGATCAGGACGATCGCCATCCCCGTTACGCTGGTTTCAATATTCCAGTTGTCGGTCTGGATCAGCACGTAACCCTGGTGGCCTGCGAGCATCGGGCCAAGAACCACCCCGACCATCAGCAGCAAAAAAATAATCAGTACCTTAAGCAAGATCGGA
>DOOK01000092.1:0-846 GCA_003512805.1 Erwinia sp.
TGAATACGCGTTGGCTCCCAGCCCGCCAGGATCACAATAAACGAGGGCAGCATCGTCACCACGCGCCGCACCAGCAGCGGAATACGTATATGGATAAAGCCCTGCATCACCACCTGGCCGGCCATCGTCCCTACTACGGTAGAAGAGAGTCCTGCCGCCAGCAGGCTCAGGCCAAATACCACTGCCGCCGCACGGCCCAATAGCGGATCCAGCGTCAGATAGGCCTGATCGAGATCCGCGATACCGGTATGGCCGCTGAAGTGAAAAGCCGCTGCCGCCGTTGCCATCATGGCCAGATTCACAAAACCGGCAATGGTCATCGCGACGGCCACATCCAGCTTGGTCGAAGAGTAGCGTTCCGCCCGACTCCCACCGTCAGGGCTTTGCGTTAATGAAGAGTGCAGATAAATCACGTGCGGCATAATGGTCGCGCCCAGCACGCCCGCTGCCAGCAGCACCGCATCAGCGGTTGGCAGCGACGGTACGGCCAGGCCCTGCAGCAAATCGGTAACTTTCGGCTGCGAGAAAAACAGCTCGATCACGTAGGCCGCGGCCACAAACAGCAGCAGGCCGCCGATGACCATTTCCAGCGGTTTTTGTCCCCGGCTTTGCAGCATCAGGATCAGAAACGTCACCACGCCCGTCAGCACCGCGCCCTGCAGCAGGCTGACGCCAAAGAGCAGCTTAAAGCCGATAGCCGCGCCGATAAACTCGGCAAGGTCGGTGGCCATGGCAATAATTTCTGCCTGAACCCAATAGAACCAGACGGCCGGACGCGGAAAGCGATCGCGGATGTGCTCTGCTAGATTTTTGCCGGTCGCGATACCGAGCTTGGCGGACAATAGC
>DOOK01000092.1:955-3027 GCA_003512805.1 Erwinia sp.
GCTTGGCGGACATTAGCTGAATAACCATCGCCATGATATTGGCCCAGACCACCACCCACAGCAGCTTGTAGCCATAGGAAGCGCCAGCCTGAATATTGGTCGCAAAATTGCCGGGGTCAATATAGCCAATCGCCGCAATAAAAGCGGGTCCCATCAGCGCAAATTTGATTTTACGGGAACTACGGACCGTCTGTTCCGCGGTGCGGCCTTCAAGCATCGTTTTACCCCTTAATACACCTGAGGAAGAGAGTGTCATTTAAATGATAATGATTATCAACCTCATTTATGCTGATTAACCCTATCGCTGTGATAGCCTACGCTAAAAAGTATAGCCTTTGCTATACCCACAGGCAGCGTTTCTTGTTTGCGATTTGTAATCGATAAACTTACTTTAGGTTAAAAAGTATTCCCCTACAAGTTAGCGGGTGGCTTTTTAAACAGTATCAGTCTGTGACCGGAAAGCAGAATGCAAAATTAAGCCGATATGAATTTGTTATATTGAGGCTTTAGTCTCGTTTTTCTGCAACTTGTTACATAGAATGTGCAGCGAAATATAACAGCCTTCAAATTTGGAGCACTCATGTCCCGCATTCTGCATTTTGCTTTGGCGCTGGTAGTGGTAACGCTGCTGGCCATCCTGGTCAGCAGCGATCGCAAAAATATTCGCGTACGTTTTGTTATTCAGCTGCTGGTGATCGAGGTTTTACTGGCCTGGTTCTTCCTGAACTCTGAGATCGGCTTAGGTTTTGTGAAAGGCTTCGCCGGCTTCTTCGACAAGCTGTTGGGCTTTGCCGCTCAGGGCACCAGCTTTGTCTTTGGCGGGATGAACGATAAAGGCCTGGCGTTCTTTTGGCTTAACGTCCTTTGCCCTATCGTCTTTATTTCTGCTCTTATTGGTATCCTGCAGCATTTTCGTATCCTGCCTGTGGTTATCCGGGCGATCGGTACCGTGCTGTCAAAAGTGAACGGTATGGGCAAGCTGGAATCTTTTAACGCGGTAAGCTCGCTGATTTTGGGACAGTCAGAAAACTTTATCGCCTATAAAGATATCCTGGGCAAAATGTCACAGCGCCGCATGTACACCATGGCCGCTACCGCGATGTCGACCGTATCCATGTCCATCGTCGGCGCCTATATGACCATGCTCCAGCCGAAATATGTGGTCGCTGCGCTGATCCTGAATATGTTCAGTACCTTTATCGTGCTGTCTTTGATCAACCCATACCGCGTTGAAAACGAACAGGATCTCAAGCTGAACGATCTGCATCAGGGGCAGAGCTTCTTTGAAATGCTGGGCGAATACATTCTTGCCGGTTTCAAAGTAGCGGTCATTGTTGCCGCCATGCTGATTGGCTTTATTGCGCTGATTTCCGCCATCAATACGCTGTTCGATACGATTTTTGGCATCAGCTTCCAGGGCGTGCTGGGCTACGTATTCTATCCCTTTGCCTGGGTGATGGGCGTGCCCGCTAACGAAGCACTGCAGGTGGGCAGTATCATGGCAACCAAGCTGGTTTCCAACGAGTTCGTGGCGATGATCGATCTGCAAAAAATTGCCGGAACCCTGTCGCCACGCGGTGAAGGTATCCTGTCCGTGTTCCTGGTTTCTTTCGCCAACTTTTCTTCTATCGGCATCGTGGCGGGCGCCATCAAAGGTCTTAACGAAGAACAGGGCAACGTGGTGTCGCGCTTTGGCCTGAAGCTGCTGTATGGCTCGACGCTGGTTAGCGTGCTTTCCGCGTCCATCGCGGGCCTGGTGCTGCACTGATAGCCATTTGCTCCGACAAGAAAGGCGATCCTCCGGATCGCCTTTTTTATGTCCATGATTAGTCCCTTTCAACAAAGGCTTTCTCGTTATAACCCTGCATGCTCTCCTTACCGTGCTGCACAGGCCGTGAGCGATAAACAGTGATTCGGCTAAAATCATTTAGCGACTCTGTCGGGCACAGTTAACAATCTGCTTATGTTTCGGTATCGGCCCGGCCTCAGCGCCTGTTTCCGTTGGCAGCCGCCTGCCGGCACGTCAGATAGCTAAAGCCTTTACAGGCTTTCGTAAAACCGAGATTGGAAGA
>DOOK01000247.1 GCA_003512805.1 Erwinia sp.
AGCTATTTCCCGAATATCACTTATGCGACCCTCGTTGTGCGCGATAGCAACAACCGGGAGATATACCGTAAAACGATGGAGGGTAACCGTGCAGTCGTTGGACGGGATGAAATAGCCTTTTCCAGCGGCTATCAGATTGAGATCTATCATGCCGAACCGGGCCGTGTACGTTTATCACCTTCGGCAACCGGCATACTGGACAGCCAGGCAAAGACAGCGGTGTTTACCATTACGCCAGCTGGCCTGAAAAACAACCAGCTAAATAATAACCCGGAAACCGCTTTGGCCGAACGGCTGGAACAGGCATCGCTGGCGATTGCTGCGCACAGCACAATACTCACTGCTGAGTATGCCTCTCAGAAGGACGATCTCTGGCTGGGGGTGATGGCCTTGAGTCGACCGTTACGGGATATCCTGTACGCAAAATACTACGTTTATTTTTCCAGACATAACGAACTGCCGGAAGCACCAGACGTGCCAGAGGAACCGGAAGTGCCAGACGTGCCGGAAATACCCGATGTCCCTGAACCGGCACCGGCGCTTTATCCACTTTGGCAAACTGGCCGCACATACACTGGCGGCGATCGGGTGACGCATAAGGGGAAAAACTATCTGGCTAAATGGTGGATTGGACCCGGCAATGAGCCCGGTCTGGAAACAACTACTGGTGCGGCAGACGGCGACGGTCGCCCGTGGACAATGATTTAACCCGTTTGAGGCGCTTTTAGCATTCAGTGGGAAAGAAAGCGGAAGGCGAAGAGCACATGACTCAGGTGCTCTTTTTTAAGCGGTCTACAATCGGGCGGCTGGTCGGTAAAATGCCTGAAACGTGAGCGGCATCCGGCCAGGCCTGCCGCCCGCGTGACTTACTTGCTTATTTGCTTCAGGATCTCAGCCAGCTGTGCCCGATGCTCGTCGTCAATCTCCCGCGCAGCGGAATAACCGGCGTTCAGCAGAATGGTCTCATTCAGCCCCACCAGCCAGTCATAGATATAATACGCCGCATGGTTATTAGGTTTCAGCGCCAGCTTTGTCAGCCTTTGGCCCGGCCCCAGACTCGCGGCCTGAGTTTCCGGACGTGCGAAAATCTTTTGCCCCCGATTAATTTTACTGTCGGGCCGTGCGGCTTCCGGCAGATGCTGAAAGCCCAGCCAGGCAACAAAATCCCCCAGCACGCTTAGCGCGCGCGAAACCTGACGGTCGGCCAACATCTCTGCCGGTGTGTTAGCCGCGTCTTTATCTGTCAGAATCTTGACCAGTGCGCCTTCAATATCCAGACGGATACTGGCCGTGGTCAGCTCTTCCGTCAGCATCTCCAGCGTAGGTCGGGTCACGCCCAGTAGTTCCAGTAGCGCATCCTGTTCAGGCAGCTGTCCCAGCAGGTTGATCCAGTAACGATAGACCTGTTGCGCAAACCCATTTTCCGCTTCGCTTTCCTCGCCCGTCTGCCGGGTATCCAGCGGCAACGGCAGCGGATCGTCGCTTAGCAGATCGATACTCATCCCGATACCGAAAGGATCCTCTTCCGTCAGGGTGTATTCCTCGCTGCTGCGGCGCTCGGCAGGGTGTTGTTGCTGCATAAACAGATGGCGCAGCGTTTCGCGCGTTGGCAGTAGCCGCTCCAGCAGCTCGCCGTGGACGCCGGTTCTGGTTTGTAATGCTTTTAGCAACGTTTCGGCCACGCGCAATCGAGCCTGCGGCTCTTCTTTCTCTGCCGCCAGATGCCAGCGACCCAGCAGGTTATCGTTCAGTTCGCGGCGGATTTCACTCAGCTGATCCTGCAGGCGTGTCATTTTGTTTTCACGGCTCACTTCGCTGGTCAGCCAGCCCGCCATCCGCTTAACGCCCTTATCGTCCATTGTCAGCATCGTCCCCCAGGCATCGCCAGGGTTGCCCACATAGCGCTGTACGGCGGCGTCGTGGTTCTGACCGTGGGTAATACGCTGGTCGAAAGGCGTCAGCGCCCAGATTAGCGCAGGCTTACGGCCGCTGTGCGGCTGCCCCTGGGTCTGCTTTACCCAGTTATCCAGCACGCGCCCCACGATGCGGGTATCCGCGCGCTGGCCGGAAGCGTTACAGACCATCAGCAGATCGACATCCTGTCGCTCGGCAGCGCGGGTTAACAGGAAAGGGCGTTTGGCGGTGGTAAAGGCCAACGCCAGTTCATGAGTGCTGTCATCCGGCAGAGTGGACGGCTCTTCAAAACCGGGATAGTCCAGCAAATCGACCTGTTCAAACAGGCTCTCACGCGGCGCACTATAGAAAGGCAGCAGCACTTCGCGACTGAGCAGGTTCAGTTCGCCCAACGCAAGGTTGACCGGCCTGAGGCTGCGGCCATTGTGCTGCGGCACCACCTGAATAACGCGATCGGATGAGGCATTAAAATAGCGCAAACCGCTACTGTTCAGCACGCTCAGGCTGGGATCGTCGACCGTCACGATGGGCGCCAGCACGCGTTTCGCGCCGGAAAGGTGATGCAGCACGTGTGCCAGCTGGCGGTAAAGCGCGGAAAGATCGCGATCCTCATTCCAAAGCAGGGAAAAGAGGCGGGCACGGTCGTCCACGCCCAGCATAGGGGCCAGCTCCACCGCCTGTGGCCAGAAGTGACTTTCCAGCGCCTTGCTGCGGCAAATCTGGGCAGCATTCAGGCGGTGCCACAGCGCCACCACGTTATTACTGCTCATGCCTTCCACGCTCTGCGCCTGACAGTAAACTG
>DOOK01000069.1:0-3359 GCA_003512805.1 Erwinia sp.
TCGAGAAAAATTTCCTCGTCAGCGTACTCGATCTGGTAGCGATGGGCTGTTGGGACAGCAGCGGTTGGTTTCGCACCGTCAGTCGTCTGCAAAGGCAACGTGTGATGGCAGCCTTAGAACAGGTCCAGATGGCCGGATTTGCCGATGCACTACCCGGTACACTTTCTGGCGGGCAACTGCAGCGCGTGCTTTTCGCCCGTTTACTGGTACAGGATGCCTCACTACTGCTGCTTGACGAACCTTTTACCGGGGTCGATACGGCGACGACCAGCCTGCTGCTGAAGCTGCTGCAAACGCGGCATCAAGCCGGCTGCACGATGATAGTAGTGCTACATGACAGGACAATGGTGGATCTGTTTTTCCCTCAGATTCTGCGCCTGGAACCTACTCAGGCGGAATGGATAATCCGCCCCGGATTAACCGTGGCGGAGCCTGTATGACGCTTTTAGCGCCTTTTATTGAATTCGGCTTTATGCGGCGTGCGCTGGTGGCCTGCATCGCGCTTTCCCTCAGTGCCACGCCTCTGGGCGTGTTCTTGTTGCTGCGCCGTATGAGTCTGGTTGGCGACGCGCTTTCACATGCGGTGTTACCCGGTGCAGCTATAGGCTATTTGATTTCCGGTTTATCGCTGGTAGCGATGGGTATCGGAGGCGTCATCGCCGGTCTTTCAGTCGCGCTGTTATCGGGGGCGGTCAGCCGCTATACGCCGCTGCGCGAAGATGCCAGCTTTGCCGGTTTTTACCTCGGTTCGCTGGCGCTGGGCGTGACGCTGGTTTCACTGCGCGGCTCCAGCGTCGATCTGCTGCATGTACTTTTCGGCTCTTTACTGGCCGTTGATAATGCCTCGCTTTTGCTGGTCAGTTCGATAGCCTCGGTCACGCTAATTGCGCTGGCACTGATTTATCGCCCGCTGGTCATTGATGCTTTTGATCCTGCTTTTTTACGCGCGCAAAACCGCTGGGCTGCGCCGCTGGTACATGCGCTTTTTCTGGTGCTCGTTGTGACCAATCTGGTGGCTGGCTTCCAGGTGCTGGGGACGCTGATGTGCGTGGGGCTGATGATGTTGCCCGCTGCGGCTTCTCGTTTCTGGGGCAGGGAGCTGCCCGGCACTCTCGCTGCTGCCATGATTTTGGCGCTGATTGCCAGCTTCAGCGGGCTGACCGCTTCATTCTACCTGGCACTGCCCGCCGGACCTTCCGTAGTGCTCTGTGCCGCGCTGCTGTTTTTTGTCTCTATTTTAGTGGGGCCGTACGGCGGCATCTTCCGCGTGCGTTCTTTTACTGTCGGTAAGGAAAAAATATGAAGAAGTTATCTCTTGTACTGGCGCTGGCTGCACTTTGCGCCGCGCCATTAGCCGGGGCGAAAACGCTGGAGACGGTGGCCAGCTTTACCGTATTGGCTGATATCGTTAAACAGGTTGGGGGCGATCATGTGCAGGTCAAAAGCCTTGTCGGGCCGAATGGCGATCCGCACAGCTTTGAACCTACGCCGCAAGACAGCCGGGCGCTGGCCCGGGCAGATGTGGTGTTCGTCAGCGGTCTGGGACTGGAAGGCTGGATGGATCGCCTGATTTCCGCATCAGAATATCGGGGCCATGTCGTTGTCGCTTCCACAGGTATTACGACGCGCACCATGGAAGAAGAGGGGAAAACCATTACCGATCCCCATGCCTGGAACAGTATGAAGAACAGCGAGGTTTATGCCAGCAATGTTATGAACGCATTAATAGCTGCCGATCCGCAGGATGCAGACTATTTTCGCCAGCGCGGTGCGGCCTACATCAGTCGGCTGCATAAACTGGATGAGTGGGCTTTGGGCCGGTTTTCGGCTATACCCGCTGCGAAGCGTAAAGTGCTGACCAGCCACGATGCATTCGGCTATTTTGGGCAACGTTACGGGGTGACATTTATGTCTCCGGTAGGTTTCTCTACCGAATCGGAAGCCAGCGCTGCCGATGTGGCCAGCCTGATCGCCCAGTTGAAAAATGCGCATATACACCGTTACTTTATTGAAAATCAGACTGACCCGAGACTGGTCAGGCAGATTGCCTCGGCAACGGGCGCAGAGCCGGGTGGCGAACTTTACCCGGAGGCATTGACGGCAAAAGGCGGCGGGGCAGATTCGCTGGAAGCGGCTTTCCGCCATAACGTCACGGTGATGCTGGGCAGTATGGAATAAAAAAAGCGGGCCAATAATCGGCCCGCCTGAATATAAGTCAGCTGCGGCGATGAGAAACGACCTGCTCGCTGGGGGTTAACGCTTTTTCTTTTTGCCCTGAACCGCTTTAAAACGTGGGTTACTTTTGCAAATCACAAAAACCCGGCCGTGTCGGCGTACGATTTTACAATCCTTATGGCGCTTTCTGGCCGAAGCCAGCGAGTTTATCACCTGCATTTTCCTTCCTTTTTTTACTTATTGAAAAACCGACCAAAGCGCTGGTTAAAGCGGTGTGCGCTCCCTTCTTTAGCAAACTCTTTTTGTTTGCCGGTGTAGTAAGCATGGGAAGCGGAAGAGACATCCAGCACCACGTAGGGCAATGTTTTACCGTCCAGCTCAATAGTTCGATCGGTTTTGATAGTGGAACCGACGACAAAAAAGGTGTCGGCACTGGTGTCGTGAAAAGCTACGGTACGGTAAGCCGGATGAATAGCCTGTTTCATAAAAGCCTCAATATCGTATGTTATAACATAACAATAATTATGCGCGTCGTGATATGAAAATGCAAGCGTGAAAGGGACGCCGACCGGCAACAATAACGGACGACAAAGTAGGGAAGAGGTCAAACAAAAAAGTAGGCTAGCTGCGAGGAACTAAGGGACAAGCGGTGACGAGAAAAAAAAGAGGCCGCAAAAGCGGCCTCCTGGAGAGGGGAGAGATACCCTTATTGAGATCGATCCGGGTGATGCGGATTCAGATCCTCTTTATGCTTGCTGAAGCGGCGGCGAACCACCACGAAAAACACAGGCACAAAGAAAATAGCCAAAATAGTCGCCGTTACCATACCGCCCATCACGCCGGTACCTACCGCGTTCTGTGCACCGGAGCCAGCACCGGTACTGATAGTCAGCGGCAAGACGCCCAAAATAAAGGCCAGCGAGGTCATCAGGATAGGACGAAGACGCATACGTACCGCTTCCAGCGTCGCTTCTATCAGACCTTTGCCTTCTTTCTCCATCAGATCTTTAGCAAACTCTACGATCAGGATGGCGTTTTTCGCCGACAGGCCGATGGTGGTCAACAGGCCTACCACAAAGTAGACGTCGTTGCTCAGGCCACGAAGGGTGGTAAACAGCAGCGCACCGATAACGCCCAGCGGCACAACCAGCATGACCGAGAAAGGAATTGACCAGCTTTCATAC
>DOOK01000069.1:3656-4620 GCA_003512805.1 Erwinia sp.
GAATTGACCAGCTTTCATACAGCGCTGCCAGACACAGGAACACCACGATCAGCGAGATAGCATAGAGCGCAGGTGCCTGGTTGCCTGAGAGACGTTCCTGATAAGACATGCCTGTCCATTCATAACCGATCCCCTTCGGCAGCTTAGAAGCCAGCTCTTCCATCAGGTTCATGGCATCGCCGGAGCTCTTGCCCGGTGCTGCCTGGCCCAGAATCTCCATGGACGGCAGACCGTTATAGCGTTCCAGACGCGGCGAACCATACTGCCACTTCGCACTGGCAAAGGACGAGAACGGCACCATTTCACCGTTTGAAGCACGCACGTACCATTTATTGATATCGCCTGGTAACATACGCGCATCGGCCTGGCCCATTACGTACACTTTTTTCACGCGACCACGGTCGATGAAGTCATTAACGTAAGAGCCGCCCCATGCTGCGCCCAGGGTGGTATTGATATCGGAAATAGAGACGCCCAGCGCTTCCGCTTTCTCCTGGTCGATCGTCAGTTTGTACTGCGGCGTATCTTCCAGGCCATTTGGACGCATCCCTACCAACGTATCCGGATGCTGAGCAGCCATGCCAAGCAGCTGGTTACGGGCATTGGTCAGGGCTTCATGACCCAGGTTCGCCTGGTCGATCAGCTCGAAGTCAAAGCCGGTGGCGTTACCCAGTTCGATAATCGCCGGCAGGTTAAACGGAATCACCATCGCATCTTTGATGGCGCCGAAAGCCTGCATGGCGCGACCAGCAATACCCTCAACTTTGTTTGCCGAGCCGCTGCGCTCATCCCACGGTTTCAGGCTGACGAAGGCGATACCGGTGTTCTGACCGCGTCCCGCAAAGCCGAAGCCGTTAACGGTAAACACAGAACGCACGTTATCTTTTTCTTTAGTCAGGAAGTAATCCGTGACCTGGTCGAGCACTTTCTGCGTTCGGCCCTGGGTTGCGCCAGCAGGCAGTGA
>DOOK01000069.1:4774-5215 GCA_003512805.1 Erwinia sp.
TAAGCCATGCCCACCACAATCACCAGATAGATCAACAGATAGCGGCCCGTGCTGCGAATGATATGGCCGACGCTATTGGTGTAGTGGTTGGTGCTCTTGTCAAACATGCGGTTAAACCAGCCGAAGAAACCGGTGGTTTTACCGTGATCGCCTTTTTTAATGGGCTTCAGTAACGTTGCGCACAGCGCAGGCGTCAGGATCAGCGCCACGATAACCGAGAGCACCATCGCAGAAACAATGGTAATGGAGAACTGACGATAGATAACCCCGGTAGAGCCGCCGAAGAAGGCCATTGGGATAAATACCGCTGACAGCACCAGGGCAATACCGACCAGCGCACCCTGAATCTGCCCCATCGACTTACGGGTAGCTTCTTTAGGCGGCAGGCCTTCTTCTGCCATCACGCGCTCGACGTTCTCAACCACCACGATGGCGTCATCC
>DOOK01000066.1 GCA_003512805.1 Erwinia sp.
TTTCACTTCTTCCATGACCACATAGGTCCGCGTATCGTTTACGCCAGGCAGGCGTAGCAGGGTTTCACCCAGCAATTTACGGTAAGCGGACATATCCGGCACGCGCGTTTTCAACAGGTAGTCAAAATCGCCTGAAACGAGGTGACACTCTTGAGTTTCCTCAAGTTTTTGCACTGCGGCGTTAAATTGTTCAAACACGTCAGGTGCGCCACGATTCAGAGTAATCTCAACGAATACCAGCAGCGAGGCATCCAGATAATGCGGATTGAGCTGGGCGGTATAACCCAGGATGAAACCCTGTCTTTCAAGACGACGAACACGCTCAAGGCATGGTGTAGGTGATAAACCTACGCGTTTGGAAAGCTCGACGTTAGAGATACGTCCATCCTTTTGCAGTTCGTTAAGGATATTACGATCGATTCTGTCGAGATCTTTTCCAGGCCGTTTTTTATTGTCTACCATTATTATTGTCTCTCTAAATGCCTTCCCTTTGCCTGCCACACCCTGAACGAAATCATCTCGCAGGGTTGTTCTAAGTGAAGTCTGGAGCCTGCTGCGGTGTTATCACGCCCATCCGTCTGACGCATGCTGTCTGTCCACACCATGCGTCATGACCAATGACAGACTGAGTTTATTGAGCCTTCCAAAACAGGAAAAATCTGTCTTGCCAGCTCAAATGTCCTCTGCTTCCCCCCACTGTTCACGCAAAAGCGCAGCCGATTGTCAAAGTAAAACAACTAAAATCAGTACAACATGCCAGATGTTAAGCTGCGTGACTGTTTTATAATGGAAAAATTGACTCATTGCACCATTTTACAGCGTGTTTTGCCCTGATTTAGCGCAGCAATAGCACTGTTCCCTGAAGGTAATCGGCTAAACCTTTTACAACCATCGCTAACAAAATTGCAGAATGCTTTTTTTGCCGCCCTAAATTCCCTACAATCGCAACATAGTAGCCAGCTAAATAATGAGGGTCTCATGAGCACGGCCAGACACAGTAAATTACTTATTTTAGGTTCCGGCCCCGCTGGGTATACGGCGGCTGTATACGCAGCACGAGCTAACCTTAACCCGGTACTGATCACCGGGCTCGAAAAAGGCGGTCAGTTGACCACTACCACAGACGTGGAAAACTGGCCCGGTGACCCGCACGATTTAACCGGTCCGGGCCTGATGGAACGCATGCATGAACACGCGGTAAAATTTAATACCGAGATTATTTTCGATCATATTCACAGCGTGGATTTACAGAATCGTCCTTTCCGTCTGATCGGTGATAGCGGCGAATATACTGCTGACGCGCTGATTATTGCTACCGGCGCATCTGCCCGCTACCTTGGCCTGCCTTCTGAAGAAGCGTTCAAGGGCCGCGGCGTGTCAGCCTGTGCTACCTGCGACGGCTTTTTCTATCGTAATCAAAAAGTAGCGGTAATCGGTGGCGGTAACACGGCCGTAGAAGAAGCATTGTATCTGGCGAACATCGCGTCGGAAGTGCATCTGATTCACCGCCGCGACAGTTTCCGGGCGGAAAAAATTCTTATCGATCGCCTGATGGAAAAAGTGCGCAACGGCAATATCGTGCTGCATACCAACCAAACGCTGGACGAAGTGATGGGCGATCAAATGGGCGTCAGCTCGCTGCGTCTGCGCTCAACGCTGGACGATGCGCCGCAGGAGCTGAGCGTGGCCGGTCTGTTTGTGGCTATCGGCCACAGCCCCAACACGGCAATCTTCAAAGATCAGCTTGATTTAGAAAACGGCTACATCAAAGTGCAGTCCGGCCTGCACGGCAACGCGACACAAACCAGCATTCCCGGTGTGTTTGCTGCAGGCGATGTGATGGATCATACCTACCGTCAGGCGATTACCTCTGCCGGCACCGGCTGTATGGCCGCGCTGGACGCGGAACGCTATCTGGATGGTTTAGTTAAAGAATCTCAGTAATCTTTACTGTTTTGATGCGATTTTAGCGAAGGCGGCCTGTTCAGGTCGCCTTTTTATTTTCTGCACGCTACCATTGCCCGCGATTGCCCTTACCAAGAGAAAGGGATTGTCATTTTACGCGTCCGAACGCGCGGCAGACAGGTACAGCATGGATAAGACCCGCCAACAACAGCTCCTTTTATGGCTAAAAAAACAGCGCGTATATGGCAACTTCTGGTTCAGCATCTCGCTGCTGTGCGGCATGACCGGTGCGCTGCTTATCCTTTGTCAGGCCTGGTTGCTGGCGACGCTCCTGCAGGCGCTAATCGAGGACCATCTTGCACGGGAGACACTCCTCCCCCAATTTATATTACTGTTTTCCTGTTTTGTGCTGCGCGGCATGCTGTTGTGGCTGCGTGAGCAAGCCGGTTTTGCTTCAGGCCGCGTCATCCGGGAAAACCTCCGTCGCCAGATCCTGGACAAGCTTGCCGAAGCTGGCCCCGCCGTTATTCAGGGGAAACCAGCCGGAAGCTGGAGCACGCTCTTACTGGAACAAATCGATAACTTACAGGACTACTATTCCCGCTATTTGCCACAAATGCTGCTGGCCGTGCTGATTCCCTGCCTTATTCTTATTTTCCTTTTCCCGGTTAACTGGGTCGCAGCGCTGATTCTGCTGCTGACCGCCCCGCTCATTCCGCTGTTTATGGCGCTGGCCGGTATGGGCGCAGCCGATGCTAATCGCCGTAACTTTCAGGCTTTGGCGCGGCTCAGCGGCTATTTTCTTGACCGTCTTCAGGGCATGGAAACGCTGCGGTTATTTAATCAGGCTGCAGCAGAAAATAGCCGTATTCGCACCGCTTCGGCCAGCTTCCGTCAACGAACCCTGGAAGTCTTGCGTCTGGCCTTTCTCTCCTCTGCCATACTGGAATTTTTTGCGGCCGTCTCGGTTGCTATCGTAGCGGTCTATTTCGGTTTTTCCTTTCTTGGGGAACTGGATTTTGGCCATTATGGCCTCGGCATAACGCTTTTTTCCGGCTTTCTGGCACTTATTCTTGCACCGGAATTTTTCCAGCCGCTCAGAGATCTGGGCACCTTCTATCATGCCAAAGCCCAGGCGACAGGTGCCGCCGACGTGCTGGAAACCTTCCTGACCGCGGAACAGTTTCAGATACGGTCCGGCACGCTGAAGCCCGACTTTCAGCAGGCCATGACGCTGACCGCCACTGATTTGCGGATTGTGACCCATCAAGGCGTACTGCTTGTCGGGCCACTCAGTTTCACTCTGGAAGCAGGTCAAAGAGTGGCGCTGATTGGGCGAAGCGGCGCGGGTAAAACGTCTCTTCTTAACGTACTGGCGGGCTACTTGCCCTATCAGGGCTCGTTGAAAATAAACGAGACGGAACTGCGCGATATCCTGCCGGCCTGGTGGCAACAGCAGCTTGCCTGGGTGGGGCAGAATCCGCACTTACCTGCCCGGACCGTGCGCGAAAATATTGTGCCGCAGGGTGATGACGATCCGCTCAGATTACAACAGGCTTGCGCCCTGGCTGGCGTGGACGAATTTCTGGCACGGCTGCCAGAGGGCATAGAAAGCGCAGTCGGTGAACAGGCGACAGCCCTTTCTATCGGGCAGGCACAGCGCATCGCTGTGGCGAGAGCGCTCTGTAAGCCTTGTCGGCTATTGTTGCTGGATGAACCCGATGCCAGCCTTGATGGCCCGGTGGCAGAGCAAGTAAGCCAGGCGCTACTGAACGCCTCTTTTCATCAAACCACGCTGTTTATTACCCATCGGCTCGATCGTTTAGATCAGTGGGACGAAGTCTGGCTGCTTGAGAAGGGAAAACTCGTGCAGCAGGGCAGTAAGGCGCAGTTGCTGCAGCAACCCGGGCCTTTTAAAACGCTGGTTGAGGAGATGGGGAGATGAAATTTATGCGTCCCTGGCTTGCACTTTTACGTCCGCACGCCCCACGCCTGATGCTGGGTATTTTGCTGGCAGTCGTCACGTTACTCTCGGGCATCGCATTACTGACGCTTTCCGGCTGGTTTCTCGCGGCCTGTTCGTTGGCGGGCGCTGCCGGAATGTATAGTTTTAACTACATGCTGCCGGACGCTGGAGTAAGAGGCGCTGCAATTCTACGCACTGTTGCT
>DOOK01000067.1 GCA_003512805.1 Erwinia sp.
TTTACGAACAGCCGATGGCGATCAAAAACACCCTGGCTGGGCGTTTCAGTCACGGCGAGATCGATCTTTCCGAGCTGGGTCCTGACGCTAACGCGCTGCTGGCGCAGGTTGAACATATTCAGATCGTGGCCTGCGGCACCTCGTACAACTCCGGCATGGTCTCCCGCTACTGGTTTGAAGCGCTGGCTAACGTACCTTGTGACGTAGAGATCGCCTCTGAATTCCGCTATCGCAAATCGGCGGTGCGTAAAAACAGCCTGATGATTACGCTGTCGCAGTCCGGTGAAACGGCCGATACGCTGGCAGCGCTGCGTCTGTCGAAAGAGCTGGGCTATCTTGGCTCGCTGGCCATCTGCAACGTGGGCGGCTCTTCGCTGGTGCGCGAGTCCGATCTGGCGCTGATGACCAAAGCCGGTACGGAGATCGGCGTGGCCTCCACTAAAGCTTTCACCACGCAGCTGACCGTGCTGCTGATGCTGGTGGCGAAGATTGGCCGCCTGAAAGGAATGGATGCGCAGGTTGAGCACGATATCGTGCAGGGGTTGCAGGCGCTGCCGAGCCGTATCGAACAGATGCTGTCTCAGGACAAGCAGATTGAAGCGCTGGCAGAAGAGTTCTCCGATAAGCAACACGCGCTGTTCCTGGGGCGTGGCGATCAGTATCCCATCGCAATGGAGGGGGCGCTGAAGCTGAAAGAGATTTCTTATATCCACGCCGAAGCCTATGCGGCGGGTGAGCTGAAGCACGGGCCGCTGGCGCTGATCGACGCCGATATGCCGGTGATTGTTGTCGCGCCAAACAATGAACTGCTGGAAAAACTGAAGTCGAACATTGAGGAGGTCCGTGCACGGGGTGGCCTGCTGTATGTGTTCGCTGACAGGGATGCGGGTTTTGCGGCCAGCGAAGGCATGCGTATTATCCCGCTGCCGCATGTGGAAGAGATGATTGCGCCAATCTTCTATACCGTACCGCTACAGCTGCTCTCCTACCACGTCGCGCTGATTAAAGGCACCGACGTTGACCAGCCACGTAATCTGGCGAAATCGGTTACGGTAGAGTAACCGACTAACGCGCCGATCTTCTGAAAGGTCGGCGCGTTATTTAATTTTATTTTTAACCTCATCCAGCGTCCTTTTCAGATCGCTGATTTGATCCTTAAGACTTTGCACCGTTTGTTGGGATTCACGGTTTGCCCGGTCTTTTTCCTCTACGCTTTTTTTCAGCTCCTGAAACTGTTTATCCATTGTCGTTGTTTCTTCCTGCCGCTCAAGCTTTTCAAGTCTGTCCTGCTGCTGCTCCACCTTCTTCTGCAACGCCTGATTAGTGGCAATCAGCTCGCTCATGTCCCTGATTCGAACAAAGGAAGGGTAAAAAGCCCCATCGTGATCGGCATAGGCGATCAGCCTGTCGTTGTCTGATGTAAAAGTAGGATCCGAGAAGGGCGGCTGTTCTCCTGCCTGAGCCAGCCCGACAGTAGCGGCCAGCAGCAGGCTACCGATGGTTATTTTTGCTGTGTGTTTCATAATAATTGCCCTTAATAGTGTCTTTCATTCCATAAAAAGCGAGGCAAAAAAAACTGCCTTCCATCGCGTCTTCGGGTTTAATAATAAATGACTCAGGCGATGGAAATTTGGATAAAAAATGAATTTTCTGCAGAGAAAAGGCAGGGCAATAACGCTTCTACAGTGATAAGCGATGGCGATTCAGGTCTCTCGCGATAAAGTTTCCGGACAGGCCATATATCTGCGCTGCGTGCGTTATTAGCGCCATGAAGCCGCAACGGACTAAGCTTAATAACATAAAAAAGAGCCCATCTTTTCCAGGGTCCCCGTATAAAAGATACCCGTCACAAAACTGTCATATAGCGGACATTTTACTGTCATCAAACTGTCCTATTTTGCCTCCAGCAGCAATCATTATTCATACTAAAACAGTATAAAGACTGACTTTAATCCCCTGGAGGGAATATGACACTGATGCAAAAAAACCTGGCTCGTTGTGTGGCCGTCACGCTGTCGCTGAGCGCGGTTTCCGCTTTTGCCGCCGACAACCTGACGGGCGCGGGCGGGACTTTCCCGGCACCGGTCTATAACAAATGGGCAGCCGAGTATAACAAAGCAACAGGCGCGCAGATTAACTACCAGGGCATTGGTTCCTCCGGCGGTGTGAAACAGATCATCGCTAAGACTGTCGATTTCGGTGCGTCCGATGCGCCAATGAAAGAAGAAGATCTGCAGAAAAATGGTCTGTTCCAGTTTCCTACCGTGATCGGCGGCGTCGTGCTGGCAGTAAACATTCCTGGCGTGAAATCGGGTGAACTGACGCTGGATGGCAAAACCGTAGGTGATATCTATCTCGGCAACGTAAAAAAATGGAACGACCCGGCCATTACTAAACTGAACCCGGGCGTCAAACTGCCAGATGCCAATATCAACGTAGTGCGTCGCGCTGACGGCTCCGGCACCTCTTTTGTGTTCACCAGCTATCTGGCGAAAGTAAACAGCGACTGGAACAGTAAAATTGGTAAAGGCAATACCGTTAACTGGCCGGCCGGCCTGGGCGGTAAAGGTAACGACGGCGTAGCCGCCTTCGTACAGCGTCTGCCTGGCTCTATTGGCTATGTGGAATACGCTTACGCCAAACAAAACAATCTGGCCTATACCAAATTGCTGGATGCCGACGGCAAAGCGGTTGCCCCAAGCGAACAAAGCTTCAGCGACGCGGCGAAAGGCGCGGACTGGAGCAAGTCTTTCGCGCAGGACCTGACTTACCAGAAAGGCGATAACGCCTGGCCTATTACCTCCACCACCTTCATTTTGATGCAAAAAAACCAGGCTGATGCCGCAAAGGGTGCCGCCGTACTGAAGTTCTTTGACTGGGCTTATAAAAACGGTAACAAGGTCACCACCAGCCTGGACTATGCCGCCCTGCCAGACTCCGTCGTAGAGCAGATCCGCGCCGCATGGAAAACGACTATTAAAGACAGCTCGGGCAAAGCGCTGTACTAAGCGCAAAGCAG
>DOOK01000232.1 GCA_003512805.1 Erwinia sp.
AGATCCTGAGCTGATTAGCCAGGTACTGGATCGGGTGATGAGCAACTACCTGATGCAGAACGTGGAGCGTAAATCCGCCGAGGCGCAGAAGAGCCTGGAGTTCCTGCAGCATCAGCTGCCGCAGGTGCGTGGCAAGCTGGACGAAGCGGAAGACAAGCTCAATACCTATCGCCGCAATAATGAATCGGTTGATATGTCGCTGGAAGCCAAATCGGCGCTGGACTCCTCCGTCAGCGTACAGAGCCAGCTGAACGAGCTGACCTTCCGTGAGGCAGAAGTTTCCCAGCTGTTTACCAAAGATCACCCGACTTACCGCGCGCTGCTGGAAAAACGTAAAACGCTGGAAGACGAGCAGAAAAAACTGAACCACAAAATTGGTCAGATGCCTCAGACCCAGCAGGAAATTTTACGTCTGACCCGTGATGTGCAGGCCGGTCAGGAAATTTACATGCAGCTGCTTAACCGTCAGCAGGAGCTGAGCATCAGCAAAGCCAGTACGGTTGGCGACGTGCGCATCATTGACCATGCGGAAACCGCGTCCAAGCCTGTGGCACCGAAGAAGATCCTGATCATGCTGGCCAGCCTGATTGCCGGTCTGGTGCTGTCTGTCGGCATCATTCTGCTGAAAGCGATGTTCCACCATGGCATCACCGCGCCGGACCAGCTGGAAGAGGCCGGTATGAACGTCTATGCCAGCGTGCCGCTTTCCGAATGGCAGCGTAAAAAAGATGTTGAGGCATTAAACAAGCGTGGCGTGAAGGTCGATCCGCACAACAGCCTGCTGGCATTGGGCAACCCGACCGACCTTTCTATTGAAGCGATCCGCAGCCTGCGTAGCAGCCTGCACTTCGCGATGATGGAAGCCCGAAACAACGTGCTGATGATCACCGGCGCCAGCCCTGGTATTGGTAAAACCTTTATCAGTGCCAACCTGGCAACGCTGGTAGCGAAAGCGGGACAGAAAGTGCTGTTTATCGATGGCGATATGCGCCGTGGCTATACGCATGAACTGCTGGGCGCAGCCAACAAGTCAGGGCTTTCCACTATCCTGTCGGGCAAGACGGCCTTTACCGAAGACCTCATCCAACGCGGTGATTACGGCTTTGACTTTATTCCGCGTGGTCAGGTACCGCCAAACCCTTCCGAGCTGTTAATGCATAACCGCATGAATGAGCTGCTGGAATGGGCGAACAAGCATTACGATCTGGTGCTGATCGATACGCCGCCGGTGCTGGCCGTCACTGACGCCACCATTATCGGTAAGATGGCGGGTACCGCGCTGATGGTTGCGCGCTTTGAAACCAACACGCTGAAAGAAGTGGAATTCAGCTACAAGCGCTTTGCGCAAAACGGTATCGATATTAAAGGCGTCATTCTTAACGCCGTCGTGCGTAAAGCCGCCAATGCGTACGGCTACGGCTACGACTATTACGATTACAGCTACAAAGGCAATGCAAAAAGCTAATGCTTGAGAGGATCCGCCGCCCGGCGGATCCCTTCGCCTCTGGAATCAGGCCTGTTTCCGGCTGTTTTATGTATAACCTTTAAAAGGTGCCTTGTAATGAAGGATATTTTCTTCTCGATCGTTATTCCTGCCTATAACGCCTCTGAATCGATCGTCACCACGCTGGACTGCGTTAAAGCGCAAAGCTACCCGCATTTTGAAGTGATTATCGTTGATGACAAGTCAGCCGATGCGGCAAAGCTGGCCGAGGTCGTTAACAGCGATCGCTACAGCGACCTGAAAATTAATCTGGTGCTGTCAGACGTGAAACTCAACGGCGCGGGCGCACGTAATCGCGGGATTGACCTGGCGACGGGCGACTATGTCTGCTTTTTGGACGCGGACGATGAGTGGCATGAAGACAAGCTGCTGGAGAACGTTAAAAAAATCCAGGAGCTGACCGCCAGAGGGAAAGATCGTTTTGTGATCTACAGCCAGGTGAATATTATTCAGGATGGCGCCTTTTTAAAGGTCATGCCGACCCATTTGCCTGCGCATAATGAAAGCATCGCTGAATATCTGTTCGGCTGCTACGGTTTCATTCAGACCAGTACAATCGTCCTGAAACGCGAGCACGCGGCAGAAATAAAGTTTGATGAGCGGTTTATCCGTCATCAGGATTATGATTTCTGTATCCGCGCAGATAAAAATGACTTTGAATTTGTCATGATTGCGAAACCGTTGGCTAATTACCATATGGTGAGCAAATTCAACTCCAGCCATAAAGGCGAGTCCGTAAAGTACTCTACCTTCTGGCTAAAGAGCATGAGCCCGTATCTGAGTAAACGTGACGTTTATACTTACAAAGCGTACAAGCTGCCGATCCGTTATAAAATGGATGGCAAAGTGCTGCATGCCAGCCTGAGCTTCGCGCAATATTTCTTTTTGACCAACAAAGGCAATCGCGATTATTTTCTCGGCCGTTTAAAACAGAAGTTCTCAGAACGTATTGCAAAAAAATAGCCCTGATTAAAATAATAAGACGGCGGAACAACAATGGCCATATATTGGATAATCAGTTACAGCATTCTGGCTTGCTGTATTTTTGAGTTGGCAGCAATCAACCAGCTTAACGACCCCAGGATTAAACGCGTCACGATGTGGCTGGCGTTTATCTGCACCATGGCGCTGATCTGTTTTGGCGGATCGCGTGGTCTGCACTCCGGCATGGATGACAGCCAGTACCTGGACTTTTTTGCGGATTTCTCGGCGCAGCTTCATGTTAATACCTATGATGCCATCACCGATACCTATCGCTATGAAAAGCTTTTCATGCTGCTGGCCTGGCTGTTTTCACTGTTCACCAGCCAGAGCTATTATTTTCTGTTTTTCATCTGCTTTATTGCGGTTTCCACTAACGCTTACTGCTACAAAAAATATTCTCCGCTGATCCTCTGTTCGCTTTGTTTATACTCAACTCACCTGTTTATTAACAAAGACATGAACCAGATCCGCTTCGGTTTATCCAGCGCCTTTGCTATCGCCTTTATTTGCTCGCTGGCGACGAAGAGAAACGTGCTGGCGCTGGTGTTCCTGGTGTTGAGTACGCAATCACACGCCACGGGCTATACCATTCTGCTGGCGGTCCCGTTCTTCTTCCTGCGCGAACGTAAATACCTGCCGCTGATGATCGTCTTTGCGTGTATCCCGCTGGGGATTATCGGGGGTAAAAAGCTCTTTCTCGACTCGTTGGGCATCGTGCCTGGCCTGGGTGAGCGAGCTGCGGGCTATAGCGGCACCGACTTCGATACCGCTTCACCGGTGTTTGGCCTGGCCAACCTGAAGAACATCTTCTTTATTGCTGCCTTTACGATGTACTACTTCCGTAACGGTATCCAGAAAGGCGATCGTCTGGTTTATATTTTGCTGGTCTCGTATGCGGTTGGCGCGGGCGTGCGTATTACGTTCTCCGACTTTAGTATCTTTGGTGGCAGGGTAGGTAACCTGTTCCTTCACGCCGAACCGATACTTTTCTCTTTCTTGCTGCTGCGAATACGCAATCTGCTGATAAACGTCGCCTTGTTAGCGGGGATCTGTTCTTACTACCTCGCCTATAACACGATACTTTCCGCGCAGTCGATTACCGGCTATAGCGTAGCGCCACTGTTCCGTATGTTCAGCGGCTAGGCGGCTTCGGGCCGCGCTTTTTGCTCTATTTCAACAGGATGATTGAATATGTACAGATTGCTGATCCTTATTGACGGCATTTCCAATAGCGGCGGTACGGATCGGGTTGCCAGCACCTTATCCAGCCTGCTCAGCAATAATGATTACGACGTGACGCTCTATTCGTTGAACAAAGGCGATCCTTACTATCCTACCGATGCAAAGGTTAAGATTCGCTATCCGGAAGCGACCTCGCGTCTGCTGAAGATCCGCGAGTTTATCCGCTTCGCGAAAGCGCAGCCCTTTGACGGCATTATGATCATCTCAATGGGCAAGCTCTCCGTGCAGGCGCTGCTGGCCATGAAGTTTTTTGGCGTGAAGTCAAAAATTATCTGCTGCGATCACGTCTCGATTGAAACCTTTAAGACCCCGATCCGCCGCCTGAAAGTGTTCTGTTATGGCCTGGCAGATAAAATCGCCGTGCTCACCGATCACGACAAAAGCTACCTGGAAAAAAATTACGGCGTAAAAAATGTGCACGTAATGCGAAATATCTCGCCTTTCCACGCGGAAAGCAGCGCCAGCAGCTTCGATGGAGTTTTTGCCGGCAAGCAGAATCGGGTACTGGCCGTAGGGCGTCTGACTTACCAGAAAAATTTCGATCGGATGCTCGATGTCTGGCAGCGCGTTGATAAGCAGGGCTGGAAATTGCAAATCGTCGGCGACGGTGAAGACAAGCCCGCGCTGCTGGAAAAAATCAAAAGCTACGGCATGGAAGCGAGCACGGACATCATCACGCCCAGCAAAAAGATCAACGATTACTACCGCGCCGCCGGCATTATCATCATGACTTCCCGTTATGAGGGTCTGCCTATGGTGCTGATCGAAGCGAAGAACTTTGCGCTGCAAGCCGTTGCCTTCGACTGCAAAACCGGTCCGGCAGAAATTATCAAAGACGACGGTTTCGTCATCGACTACGACAACGACGATGCCTTTGTGGCACAGCTCAACACGCTGATTGCTGACGATGAAAAGCGCAAAACTTTTGCCCACGCGGCCTGGCGCAACGCCGAAAATTACGGGCCGACGCTGATCTTACAAAAGTGGAATGAACTTCTGAATTAACGGGTGATGGTATGTTTTCAGTTCTTATG
>DOOK01000231.1:0-1818 GCA_003512805.1 Erwinia sp.
GCATAGCGCAGGAAAAAACCGGCAATCACACCACCGGCCCCGACAATCAAGGGCCACGTGTACCAGGGCCAGACGCCGATAGCCTGAGTCACATCCTGACGGCTGCCGAACATCAGCAGATTGATGCGTTCAATCAGCAACCGGAAGCCCAGCGTCACCAGCGAAGCCACCAGCCCCACAGGCATAGCGACCAGCAGGCTGGTCCAGTTAAGTGCGTGTTTACTGCCTGTGGACATGAACTTTTGACCTCGCCGCCGTTAAACTGCTTCTATCGTGAGAGACGGAGCGTTAAAAATCAAATAGTCAGGGTGCGCTTTTTGCCTGCTACGCTGATATACAACGGCGCGGATAGCGTCCGGCTCAATAAACACACTTATCGGGACACGTCATGATCCGCTTTGCTGTTATTGGAACCAACTGGATTACGCGTCAGTTTGTCGACGCCGCCCACGAAACCGGCAAGATGAAGCTCACGGCCATTTATTCACGTACGCTGGAGCAGGCTCAGGCCCTCAGCCGCGATTATCCCGTTGAGCATTTTTTTACTTCTCTTGAGCGCCTGGCGCAGTCGGATGCGATAGACGCCGTGTATATCGCCAGTCCCAATGCCCTGCATTGCCAGCAGGCGCGGCTGTTTTTACAGCACAAGAAGCACGTGATTTGCGAGAAGCCGCTTGCCTCCAACCTGCGAGAAGCGGAAGCGATGATTGCTTGCGCCCGTGACAATCAGGTCGTGCTGTTCGAAGCCTTTAAAACGGCCAGCCTGCCAAACTTCCAGACCTTGCAGCAGAGGCTGCCGAAGGTGGGCAAGCTGCGCAAGGTGCTGTTCAGCTACTGCCAGTATTCTTCGCGCTATCAGCGTTATCTGGATGGCGAAAACCCCAACACGTTTAATCCGGCCTGGTCGAACGGGTCGATAATGGATATCGGTTATTACTGCCTGGCAACGGCAGTGAGCCTGTGGGGCGAACCACAACAGGTTATCGCTACGGCTTCGCTGCTGGAGAGCGGTGTTGATGCCCACGGTACGGTAGTGATGCGTTACGACGGTTTCGACGTGACAGTACTGCATTCTAAAGTCAGCCAGTCCGGCCTGCCTGGTGAAATCCAGGGCGAAGAAGGCTCGCTGCTGATTGAACAACTGGCCGACTGTCAGGCAATCTATTTTGTGCCACGCGATGCGAAGCCGCAGGATCTCAGCCAGCCTCAACATATCAACACGCTGTGGTACGAAGCGGAGACCTTTGTCCGGCTGGTGGAAAACAACGAGATAGATCACCCCGGTCTTACCGTCACCCGCATTACGGCAGCCCTGTTGACGGAAATCCGTCGGCAGACCGGCGTCGTTTTCCCTGCCGATGCGCTGGCTGCCGTGTAAATATTGCTAAATATTTCAGCCTGAGATTGACCAGACCTGTCGCGCCCCTTATCTTCATTGTTGCAAAGGGGAGTAACTTCTTCGTCGGTTAATCGTCATTACGGTGCGTAAGCACCCGGTTGCCGGGCAGTCAGTAAGCTGACTGTAAGTGAGACCTTGCCGGAAGGCGAGGTTTGCTCACTGCAAAAATAGCGTGGCTGACGTCTTCCGACGTTGGCCATTTTATTTTTGACAGGACAAAATTATGAATTCTGTAGGCACGCCGTTACTGTGGGGCAGCTTCGCTGTCGTGGTGCTCATCATGCTGGCTATTGACCTGCTCCTGCAGGGTCGACGCGGCGCACAAACCATGTCAATGAAGCAGGCCGCCTTCTGGTCGCTGATCTGGATCGGCCTTTCGCTGCTGTTCGCCGCCGGTTTGTGGTGGTATCTGAAAGAAA
>DOOK01000231.1:1849-3522 GCA_003512805.1 Erwinia sp.
AGAAACCGTCGGGCCGCAGGTTGCCCATACGCAAGCACTCGCCTTTTTGACGGGGTACGTGCTGGAAAAAGCGCTGGCCGTCGACAACGTGTTCGTCTGGCTGATGCTGTTCAGCTATTTTGCGGTTCCCGCCGCGCTGCAACGCCGCGTGCTGATTTACGGCGTGCTGGGCGCTATCGTGCTGCGAACCATCATGATTTTCGCCGGCAGCTGGCTGGTGTCAGAATTTAGCTGGATCCTCTACCTGTTCGGCGCATTTTTGCTGTTTACCGGCGTTAAGATGGCGATGGCGCATGACGATACAGGTGCCGTAGGCGATAAGCCGGTAGTGCGCTGGCTGCGCGGCCATCTGCGCATGACGGATAAACTGGAAGGCGAAAAGTTCTTTGTGCGCCGTCACGGGCTGCTCTATGCCACACCGCTGCTGCTGGTGCTGATTATGGTCGAGCTTAGCGACGTCATTTTTGCGGTAGACAGTATCCCGGCCATTTTTGCCGTGACCACCGATCCCTTTATCGTGCTCACCTCTAATCTGTTCGCGATTCTTGGCCTGCGTGCGATGTACTTCCTGCTGGCAAACGTAGCGGAACGCTTCTCTATGCTGAAATATGGCCTGGCCATCGTCCTGATTTTTATTGGGCTTAAGATGCTAATCGTCGATTTCTATCATATTCCGGTAGCGGTTTCGCTG
This sequence comes from Erwinia sp., assembly GCA_003512805.1. Classification (GTDB taxonomy): domain Bacteria; phylum Pseudomonadota; class Gammaproteobacteria; order Enterobacterales; family Enterobacteriaceae; genus Erwinia. Next base: position 2,541 of record DOOK01000231.1, read on the forward strand.
GGTATCGTCGGCGGTATCCTGGCCGTGACGCTGTTGATCAACGCTCTGGTTAACCGCCGCAACGATCGTTTAGCGTTGCGGAAATAACGTTTACCCTGCCGTAACAGTCAGGCCCGACGGGGGAACATTCCACCGCCGCCGGGCTACTTTTCGCTTCCCCTGCCAACACATTTCCTTATACTGCCTGCGCAAACACACCGATGCCGTCAGTTCAGCGCACACGACGCTGAGGCGCATTCCATCACTTTTACAGCTGGTTTTAATATGAGTATTGAAAAGAATCGTCCCGGCCTGTTGCAGCGTCTGATGCAGGCGGGCCTGGTTACCCAGATCGTCATCGGCCTGATCGCTGGCGTGGCGCTGGCGTGGTTTTCCAAAGAAAGCGCGCTTTCCATCAGCCTGCTCGGTACGCTGTTTGTCAGCGCGCTAAAAGCCGTTGCGCCTTTGTTGGTCATGGTGCTGGTGATCGCCTCTATCGCGAATCATAAGCAGGGGCAGAAAACCTCTATCCGCCCTATCGTTATGCTGTATCTGCTGAGCACCTTTTTTGCTGCCATCGTGGCGGTGGTGTTCAGCCATCTGTTACCGCAGACGCTGACCCTGAGCGCGGCCAATAATGAAATCACGCCGCCTTCCGGTATCCTGGCCGTGTTAAACGGGCTGCTGATGAGTATGGTGTCTAACCCGATAGACGCGTTAATCCATGCTAACTATATTGGCATTCTGGTCTGGGCGATTGGCCTGGGCTTTGCTTTCCGCCACAGCAGCGACACCACGCGCGCTTTCCTGAATGATGCTTCTGACGCCGTGACTTATCTGGTGCGTATTGTCATCCGCTTCGCGCCTGTCGGTATTTTAGGCCTGGTGGCGTCGATTCTGGCTTCGACCGGCTTTTCGGCGCTTTGGCAGTATGCACATCTGCTTGCGCTGCTGCTGGGCTGTATGCTGCTGATGGCGGTGGTAATCAACCCCATTCTGGTGT
>DOOK01000230.1 GCA_003512805.1 Erwinia sp.
GGCCGATGGCGCTCCCTACCACGACCGCACCGGTCAACCACCACAAATGTGCACCCACGCCCACGGCAATCACGTAAAACTTCCCGATAAAGCCCAGCGTCATTGGAATACCTGCCAGCGACAGCATCATCACTGTCATCACTGCTGACAGGATCGGACGGTGCCAGAACAGGCCGCGATAAGAGTAGAGCGAGTCTGCGTCCGGACCGCGATAAGGGCTGGACATCAGACTGACGACGCCGAACGCGCCCAGGCTGCTGAACAGGTAACCCGCCAGATAAACGCCTACCGTTTCCAGCGACAGCTGATGCGTCTGGATAGCGATTAGCGCCACCAGCAGATAGCCCAGATGCGCAATGGAAGAGTAACCCAGCAGGCGTTTAATATTGCTTTGCGAAATCGCCATCAGGTTGCCGAACAGAATCGAGGCAAAGGCGATGATCGCCAGCACCAGCCGTACGGCTTCACTGTCAGCGGCTGGCGCGTACAGGAACAGACGCATCACCACGCCGAAAATGGCGATTTTGCTGGCGGTCGCCAGGAAAGTCGACACCGGTGCAGGTGCGCCCTGATAGACATCCGGCGTCCACAGATGGAAAGGCACCAGCGACAGCTTAAAGCCTAAGCCCACGATCATCATGCCCAGTCCTGCCAGCAGCAGCGGCTGTTGCAGCATACCGTTATTCAGGCTGTGGCCCAGCGTAACGAAGCCCAGGTTGCCGGAGTTGGCATAAAGCAGCGCCATCCCGAACAGCAGGAAAGAGGAAGCCACGGCGGACATGATGGTGTATTTGATGCTGGCTTCGAGCGACCGTTTCAGCTGGAAGGCATAGCCGACCAGGCCAAACAGCGGCAGAGAAATCAGCTCGATACCGATAAACAGCGAGGCCAGATGATTGGCGCTCGCCAGCACCACGCCGCCCAGCGCCGCGATCAGCACCAGCAGGTAGAACTCTTCCTGATTATCCGGGTAATTGGTCAGCCACGGATAGGCGAAGGTGCAGGTCGCCAGACTGGCCAGAATCACCAGCCCGGTGTAGAGCATGGAATAACCATCGACGCGCAGCAGCGGCGTCACATCCATGGCGCCCGCGTGTCCCACAAACCACAGCGACAGCAGCGCCAGGTTCAGCCCTACTACCGCCAGCGTGGCATTAACAAAGTGGTTGCGCCGCCACGCAATGGAGAGCATCACGACTACCACCGTCAATCCGACGATCAGCATGGGCAGCAGCGCGATCAAATGTTGAGGAGTTATTGTCATGGCGAATTACGGCCTTGTAGTTGAAATTGAAGCGGTAAACCACTGCTGAATATTGCTCATTGCAGCATGTGAGGTATCCAGAATCGGCTGTGGATAGACGCCCAGCAGCACCAGCAGCACTACCAGCACCATAATCATCAGAAACTCGCGCGGCGACATGCCCCGCAGCGGCGTCTCTGATTTCGGTGCGCCGTAATAGGCGCGCTGCATCATAATCAGCGAGTAAACGGAAGCGAACACCAGCCCGAAGGTAGCGATGACGATGATGGTCGGCACCGAGCGGAAGCTGCCGGTCAGGATCATAAATTCGCCAACAAAGTTCCCGGTACCCGGCATCCCCAGATTCGCTACGGCAAAGAACAGCGACAGACCCGGCAGCCACTTGATGCGCGACCACAGTCCGCCCATCTGACGCATATCGCGGGTATGCAGGCGTTCATAAAGCTGACCACACAGGATAAACAGCGCCGCCGCAGAAAGGCCGTGTGCGATCATCTGCACGACCGCGCCCTGGAAAGCGAGCTGGCTGCCGGTGTAGATAGCAATCAGCACAAAACCCATGTGCGAAATCGAGGTGTAGGCGATCAGGCGTTTGATATCGTACTGCGAGAAGGCCATCCAGGCACCGTAGAAAATCCCGATGATCCCCAGCCACATTGCAATCGGCGCGAACTCAGCGGACGCGTTAGGGAACAGCGGCAGCGCAAAGCGCAGCAGACCGTAAGCGGCCGTTTTCAGCAGAATCCCCGCCAGGTCAACGGAACCCGCGGTCGGGGCCTGACTGTGCGCATCCGGCAGCCAGCCGTGCAACGGCACCACCGGCATTTTTACCGCAAAGGCGATAAAGAAGCCCAGCATCAGCAGATACTCAACGCTATGGCTCATCGGCGTTTTCAGCAGATCGGCGTAGTTAAACGTCCAGACGCCCGTGGCGTTGTAGTTAACAAAGACCAGCGCCAAAATGGAGATCAGCATGACCAGACCGCTGGCCTGGGTATAAATAAAGAATTTGGTGGCCGCGGTGATACGCGTTTTCCCATCCGACGCCTTGTGTCCCCACAGCGCGATCAGGAAGTACATCGGCACCAGCATCATTTCCCAGAAGAAGAAGAACAGGAACAGGTCAATAGCCAGGAACACGCCGATGACGCCGCCCAGGATCCACAGCAGGTTCAGGTGGAAAAAGCCCTGCCACTTCTCAATTTCATTCCAGGAACAGAGAATGGCCATCACGCCCAGTAGGCCGGTCAGCACCACCATCAGCAGCGACAGGCCATCCAGCGCCAGATGCACGTTAATACCGAAACGCGGTATCCAGGAAACCAGATACTCAGATTGCCACTGCGGCAGCCCGGTAGCCTGGGTCAGCGAATAGCCTCCCTGTAGCCACAGCTGCAGCGAGAGCGCCAGCGTCAGCCCCATCGAGATCAGCGCGATCCAACGCGGCACCTTGCTCCCGAAGCGTTCAAACTGCCAGCAAAGCAGGCCGCCGATGAACGGAATTAATATAAGCCAGGGTAATAACATGGCGATTTGATTCCCTTTTCTGAACCTGCATGGGCTATCTTACTGGCCATTTCTGCCCCGGCAGCGTTTGCACGCCTTACATACCAAAGTATGCTGCGGGTGCTGCGCGCTGGCGGGGACAAAACTGGCTGCGCCGATGACGCCCAACCGTCAGGTAATTTTTAACATTCTTTCATTCAGGGCGAGGCAG